>NZ_JAPQLM010000074.1:0-3466 GCF_028981765.1 Wolbachia endosymbiont of Drosophila seguyi | reverse complement strand
AACTATGGTTGTAGCTATTGTAACACTAGTTAATCCAAGAAATTGAACCAATATATCAGCTAAATATGAACTTACTATTCCACCTAAATTTGTCACTTCCTCATTTGTAGCTGTGTTTAAGGAAGGATCTTTATAGTTATAGCTAAAAACTGATATATATATATATATTAAAAGGGATAGATATATTGCTGATTTTAGATATTTTTTTAACATCTACCTAAAGTAGTAAGCTACTGTATATTTTACAAAGTGAATTGTTATTAGCAATATCATTATAGATAAATCTAATCCGTTGAACGGTGGTATATATCTTCTAATAATCTTTAGTGGTGGATATGTCAATTGGTTCAAGATGTGCATTATGCTACTGACAGTTTCATTATATATGTTCACCATATTAAGTTTAACCAGCCAGTTTAGGACAACCCAACATATTAGAATGAAGCTATAAAGATCAAGTAACGTATTGAGTAGATATATGATTGGATGCATACATATCTATTACACGAAAGTTATATAAAAGACAAGTATTTAGCCTTTTCAAACTCAAAATGTTGTTTTTGCTGAACCAAAAAAAACTTCATTTTTTGAGCTGCGCAAAGCCACCTAAAGTAGAGAATGGACAAGGAAGGAGGGGTGTATAATATATATTAATGTTGATATTTATTTCTTATAAATATCATCTCTATGTCCTATCTCTGTGATAGTTACTATATGATCTAATTGATTTACTCTGTAAATTACACGATAGTCACCAACTCTTAGCCTTCTACATCCTTTTAAGTTATGATGTAGTGGTTCACCAAAATTTATTGGGTCAACTGTAAGACGTTCTTTTATAGCCTTTTGAACTCTTAGCCTTATTATCTTTGGAAGGTTTGGTAAATCTTTTTCAACAACACTCTTTAGAGACTTAACCTTGTAACGCTCGAATCCCACTTAATATCTTCAAAATCAACTGTTTCTGCACCTTCAACATCACGCTCATCAGAAATTTTAGATACTAAAAAATCCTCCATTTCAAGCTCAACTGCTTCTCTAAATAGTTTTCCTGCTAATTCTTGAACGGGCTGTTTAGTAAATTCAGATAATTCAGCAAGATGCTTTAAAGTTTCTTCGCTAAGAGCTATGTTAATGCCTGAATTTGCCATATGTTTTACCAAAGTCCACTAATAATTATACAACATTTTTTTTAATTTTTCAATAAAGAAAGGAGTGGTGTATAAAAATATATTTAATGTTTCAGTAGGTCCAATATTGCCTGCTTGTAAATATTGTCCCTGTGTCCTATTGAAACAATAATTACTATACGTTTTACAGTATTTACACGGTAGACAATACGATAATCATCAGCAACTTTTATTCTTCTATGTTCCTTTAATCTCTTGCGTAGCAACACACCGTTACCAATAGGATCAGTCTCAAGATACTCTTTTATTGCATCTTTAATACTTGGCTTTACATCTTCCGGCAAGGAAGGCAAATTTCTTTTAAGAACATGCTTTAGATATTTAATGGTGTATTGCTTATTTCCAGATGTCTTCACTATCCTCTACTTCTTCTGCATCATCAGAATTTAACTCCCTAATAATTTTGGAAAATGCAATATCTTCCGCTTCAAGTTCGATTGCTTCCTTGACTAGCTTTTCTGTTAATTTTTGAACAGACTGCTTGGTGGCTCTAGCTAGTTCAACAAGATGCTGCGAAGTTTCTGGGTTGAAAGTTACACTAACTTTTGAATTTACCATCAGTTTTACCAAAGTCTACTACTATAGCTATTTTACAACATTTTTTTTAATTTTTCAATAAAGGAAGGAGGGCTGTATAAAAATATATTTAATGTTTATCAAGTAGCCTTCTCATAAATGGTGTCTCTATGTCCTGCTGTAGCAACAAATACCTTATGTTTTGCAATATTTACAGTATAAATAATTCGATAATCACTAACCCTTATTCTTCTATACCCTTTTAGCCTGCCACGTAATGGTTTACCAAATTTAATTGGATCAGTTGTAAGCCGCTCGTTTATCGCTTTTGTAATCCTTGATCTTATTGTTTTTGGAAGATTTAGAAAATCTCTTTCAGTAAAGTTTTTTGAGTAGACAATATCGTATTTCAGTTTATGTCCTCTCCCTTTCAGATAGTACTGTATTCCAGTCTACATCCTCACATTCCTTAATAGTTTTATATAACGCAATATCTTCTACTTCGCACTCGATTCCTTCGATGACTAACCTTTTTGCTAGTTCTTGAACGGATTCCTTGGTGATTTCAGCTAACTTAGTAAGGTTATGTGAAGTTTTTGGGTCAAAAGTTATACTAATTCCTGAATCTGTCATATGTTTTACCAAAGTCTACTAATAATTATACAACATTTTTCTGAATTTTTCAATAAAGGAAGTTGATGATATGTAAGAAAAATTTTGCCACCTGCGTTAATAAATAATTAAAGATTTAGCATATTTATCTACCCTCTATTCTATTACTTAAGTTAGACCACTTTTTTCTATTAATATTTTTTGTTTATAAAGATGAGCAGTTACTCATCACGCAGTTGATCTATGGATATAATACTACCGTTTGATAGTTTTTCAGTACATTTTTCACTTTTGTATTCTTTATCAGAGTCGATACTGATTTTGTCAAATATTAAAACATCTCCTGAAATTTTATCACGAAACTCACTAATAGCAAAAAACGGTATAGTAATTCGCTCTTGTTTTCCTTGAAAACTCAAACTGACGCTAAATTTATCCTCAGAAACTTTTAAATCATAGAATTGATGCTGTAATATAATAAGCATTTGAGTAGGGTATGACTTTTTCAAACGATCTGGCATGGTCACACCATTAAAATATGTGAAAAATAATATTTCTAAGTGAGGGATAAAACCATTACCTGATATAACATCTAAAGTCTTTTTGATAACTTGAAACTTAGCAGAATTAAGCAGTTTTTTGTAATCTGTTTGCTCCATATAACTTTCACATACGTAAATTTTGGGGAACTTCTGTTACCCGGCGTTCCCTGAACCGTGCTTATAGCAATGAAGTTATAGTGCTTAAATTAAGCAGCTATTGCGTCGACATTGTCTTCAGCAGCAAAATTATCGTTTGCATTTAAATTATGAACTCTTAGCGGTGGTGTCTAACCGAGCAAAGCTACCATCTTTACTATGCATGTCGATCCTTATTCGTCCCCATATAAATTAAAAAACATGGTGGAGACGCCGAGTACTGCCCTCGGGTCCAATACACCTATTACAAGGTAATTTTATTGCTATAGTACACAAAATGTACATAGCTATTATATAGCAACATTAAATAAATGTCAAGATATTATGACCTTAAGTTGATTTATTGCTAAAACAAAATTAATATTTCCAGTAAAAAATTCTGTGCTCTTAACCTGACACATATGGCTTTTTGAATACTCCCAATGAAAATATTTATAAATAAATATTTAC
>NZ_JAPQLM010000073.1:0-1332 GCF_028981765.1 Wolbachia endosymbiont of Drosophila seguyi | reverse complement strand
AACTTTTGCTTGAAATAACTGTTTATATGGTGCAATTTACAGCTTTTAGTTGCTAAAATTATAACTCTTAATTTAATAATTTTAATCCAATAAGCTTTCAGGTTAATAAAATTAAATTATTTGAGTAAATGCAATACCATGTCTTTATTTGTGGGTAATAATAAGAATAACGAAGGTTGGCTCAGCTACACTTCTATAATTTCAATTTTTATGTTTACCGTATAAAAGAAGTTTCTTCTATCTGTGTCTTCGCGTTTGAAACTAACTTTATTCTATCTCTTTCTTGTTCTGGACTTAACCTGTGAAGCGCGTAACTGAAATCTTCCTCACTCACTATAAGCCGTCTTTGCGCACCAGCGCTAATTTTTGCTTCATTCACTAATTGCTCTAACTCAGCCCCAGAATAGCCTTCAGTCTTGTCTGCAATGTCTTGGAGGCTTAGCTTTTCATCAGTTTTTGTACCTCGCATATAAAGTGCCAATATCTTTTGTCTCACCTCTATGTTTGGATTAGGGACACAAACCTTCTGACCTAAACGTCCAGGTCTAATAAGTGCTGGATCTATACCACCGATAAGGTTAGTTGCACCAATTACTATTATATCTTTTCTGCTCTTAAATCCATCTATTTCAGTTAACAACTGTGTTAAACTCTCTCGACAATGGTCAGCTGAGTTATTAGCGGTACTTCTTTTTTGTGCAACTGCATCTATTTCATCTATAAAGACTATACAAGGAGAATATTTTTTTGCTATTTTAAAAAGCTCGCGTACAGCATGTGCACCATGACCAATATATACTCCAATAAGTTCAGGACCTGAGATGCTTATGAAATTCATATTTGATTCACCTGCAATTGCACGAGCGATAAGTGTTTTACCATTTCCAGGAGGGCCATATAATATGTAACCTCCTAGTGAATTAATACTTTTATTTCCAAACAGCTTGCGCATTTCTTCTGTCATTTGGTCACAGCAAATCATCTGCAACCGTTGTTTTAAGGAGTCATCAATTATAGCATCAGCAAATGTTATTCTTTTATCATCTGAATTAGCTAATTCTATCGATATAGGCAGCTCTACTTCCTTTAGTTTGCTGAATACTTGATCATATACAAACCAAACAATAAAAAGGAGAACGACAAGTAACACACAAGGCATAGCTTCACTAACATGATGTGCAGCTAACTCATACCCTTTACTAAGCAACATTGTATGCATATAGGCAAACAAAAAAGCGATAGAGACAATAGTTGCCACGCATAGTAAACAGATTGAAATTCTTTTTAGTAATTCTGAAATTTCAATTTTTTTCATCTTAATACCTTATACCA
>NZ_JAPQLM010000072.1:0-6119 GCF_028981765.1 Wolbachia endosymbiont of Drosophila seguyi | reverse complement strand
CTTCGACTGTATTTTGAGGTATATTATTAGACATCATAATTCATTTATTAACATTTTAATTCATATCTTAATAGAGTCATTTTACCAGAATTTAAGTTAAACACAATCCTTAAGAACAGGTTTTTACACAAACAAAAGTGTATTTAGTGATTATAAATTTTCCCTTAAAACCTAAGTTACATGACTTTAAAGTGCGGATAGAGGGACTTGAACCCCCACGAGCAAGCTCACCAGGACCTAAGCCTGGCACGTCTACCAATTCCGCCATATCCGCAAGAAATTTTTAGTACCCTATTATAGGTATTCCATTAAAAATATTCAAGGTTTAAAGTCTTACTTAATTTATGGTATTTACACAATCAAAAAAGCTTATTAACATTTCTTAATGAAAGCTCTAAACCCTGAAAATCAATAATGAGATTAATAACAAGCTTCTTACTCGCAATTTTTTTGATTACACAAAGTGGTTGCACAACCCTTATAATAGGTGGTGTGGTGGCTACAGCGGCAGCAACAGCAATAACAATGCAGGACAAATCCTTGGGAAATATCATTGATGATACGACTATGGTCATCAGAATTAATAAGGGGCTCTTAAAACATGGGCTATTTTCATCCATAAAGGTTAAAGTAAGTGAAGGAAGAGTATTGCTCATTGGAAGTGTTGACACTCCTGAAAAACAACTTACAGCAGAAAAAATAGCTTGGCAGCAAAAAGAAATTAAAGAAGTGATAAATGAAATAAGAGTAATACCAATTCAAATGGCTTCCATGCTAGACACCACTGTAGATGGCATGATAACAGCGGAAATAAGAACAAGACTCCTGGGAAAAAGAAATATTAAGTCAATTAATTATAGCGTTAATACGGTTGATAGAGTTGTTTATTTGATGGGTATAGCCCAAAATAAAGCGGAATTAAAAGCTGTAATAGCAATTGCAAGAAAAGTAAAGGGAGTAAAACAAGTTGTAAGTTATGTACGATACAGGTACAGTAAGTTACGCCATTAGGCAAAAATCGCTTTCAAATTATAACATTTGTACAGTTGTGACAATAGGTAGAGAACATAAATGAAAATTGCCTTTCAGATGGATGAAAATATAAATTTTGAAACTGATACTACATTTGCGCTAATAAAAGAAGCACAAAGGAGGGGGTATGAAATTTTTGTTTATACTCCTGATAATTTAGCACTAAAGCTAAACTATCCAATTGCTTTTGCTCAGAAAGTCAGCGTTGATGATTTTAGTTTTATCTCCAAAAAAGATGTAGCTATCAACTTGAATGAAATGAACATCATATTTATCAGACAGGATCCACCTTTTGATATGCGTTACATTACAACAACATATATCTTAGAAAAAACTAGCGCATTGGTAATTAACAATCCAACAGAAATAAGAAATTGTCCTGAAAAATTGATAACTTCATTATTTCCAGAACTAATTCCGCCAACTTTGATTACTGAAAATATATCAATGATTAGAGATTTCTACTACAACTATCAAGATATTATTCTGAAGCCATTGTATAGTTATGGAGGAAACGATGTGATAAGAATACAAGATGAGAATAGTATTCAAGTAGTAGTGGATCTCATGATAGCAAAATACGAATGCCCTGTGATTGCACAATCATTTTGTAAAAACATAGATAAAGATAAAAGAATATTGCTACTTTATGGCCAACCAATTGGTGTAATGAAACGAATTCCAAAAATCAGTGGAGAGATCAGAACAAACATGCGACTTGGAGCAAGTTTTGAGCCCGCTCAAATGAACGATAGAAACAATGAAATATGTAACAAAATTGGTCCTGAATTAAAGAAAAGAGGGCTAATATTTGTTGGTATTGATATTATAGATGACTTCCTGCTCGAAATTAACACAACTTCACCCACGGGAGTAGTTTATATCAATAAATTGTATAATATATCGCTAGAAAAGGATCTTTGGGACGTGTTTGAAGAAAAAGCAAGCAGCCATCAACTAAACCTGTGAACAATCACCTTAACAAACTCAGTAGTCCCATTCTTTATCCCTGTTTTTTCTGTACTATTGGTCATATCACGCAATTTTTGAGAATTATTTAATAGATCAAATAGTACCTCTGTTAGATTTTTTTTTGCTTCACTATTCTGCTTAACTATTATAGCTGCTCTCGAGTCTTCAATATATTTTGCGTTATAAAATTGGTGATTATCTTTTGAGTAAGGGTAAGGAATATATATAGCAGAACGCCTAGCAAGAGTGATCTCTGCTATTGAAGTTGCTCCTGCTCTGCTAATTACCAAGTGAGCATTGGCCAGTCTATTCTCCATATCATCAAAAAATTCACTCAATTCACAATCGATCTTTTCACTTTTGTATAGACTTTTGACCTTGTTTACATTTTTCTTCGTACATTGCTGCGTCACTCTAATTTTCTTTTTCATTTTAATAGGTAAATCACAAATTACGCTGCTTACTACATCATC
This sequence comes from Wolbachia endosymbiont of Drosophila seguyi, assembly GCF_028981765.1. Classification (NCBI taxonomy): domain Bacteria; kingdom Pseudomonadati; phylum Pseudomonadota; class Alphaproteobacteria; order Rickettsiales; family Anaplasmataceae; genus Wolbachia; species Wolbachia endosymbiont of Drosophila seguyi. The sequence goes on along the minus strand of NZ_JAPQLM010000072.1, from coordinate 3,642 downwards.
AAAAAAATTTGCACCTTGGCTGCCTGCTATGACCAATATATTTAGGATTTTCTCAGTGCTAGAATGGCTCTGTGCTTTTATATCAACAAAATTTCCTGTAAAAATACATTTATTGCCCTCTGCATATTTAGTCTCCGGAAAGCTGGTTGCAATTAATTTTGCACTCTTGAAAAAGAATCTATTTACTCTCCCTAAAACTGTGTTTTGTTCATGTAAAATTATAGGTATAGAAAGAACTCTTGCTGCAAGAAGAGTTGGAAAAGAAGCATAGCTACCAAAACCAATGACCGATTTTGGTTTTAATTTTCTTACTTGATACAGTGCTAACATAGAGCTGTATATCAAGAAAAGGAAAAGCTTAAATTTGTTGCTGCTTGGTCTACGTAATGGTAAGGTGTAGCTTTCTATGTCGGTATTTTTATTTGTTTTTTTATCAGTGAATAATATGCAATTGTATCCTTGTGTCTTTAGTGCTTTTGCTAAAGCTATGGCCGGAAAGATATGCCCACCTGTGCCACCTGTTGCTAAAATAATATCCATCTGTAAATAATAAATCCTAGATTGTTAACTGTTATTTAACAATTTGCACGTAGAATTTTATTAAGCGTTATGATAGTTGAGTTAAAAATGCCTAAAAGTAATAGTAAAAAAGAACCTAATGAGAAAAATAAACCTCAAGAACAAAGAGAAGGCAGAAGCGGAGGTTTTTTAGAACTGCTAAAAAATATAATAAAAATTCTTTTCAATTCGGTCGTTGACCTACCTGAGCACGAGCAGCATAATAAAATGAAAAGCACTAATCTACAACAAGGTTTGGATACTAAAGGAAAAGGCCCAGAAGATCTTCATCCAAAGGCAAAGCTTGAAGTTAAAGAAGCAGCTAAGGGATTGAAAGAAGAGTTACAGAATTCTGATGCTGGTGGTAATCAATCTATTGAAACTAAAGTGCCTAATCAAACTACTACTCAAGACATTGACAACTCTAAAACGATGGAACGTTAGTTCAACTATTTAACATCTGCAGCAAGCACTGATTCATGTATCATCTCTGAAATGGTTGGATGAGGAAAAATCGTAGATTTTATGTCGAAGTCTGTTCCTTCTAGTTGCTTTGCAAGAGCAAAATTGCTAATTAACTCCGTTACTTCTGCACCTATCATGTGGCTACCCAGAATTTCTCTGGTTTTTTTATCTATAATCGTTTTCACTAACCCTTCAGTTTCACTGAGTGCAACAGATTTACCATTAAAGTTAGAGTGAAATTTTCCTATTTTTATATCATACCCACCTTTTATTGCCTGTTCCTCAGTAAGGCCGATGCTCGCTATTTGTGGATGAGAATAAGTGCAATTTGGTATGCATTCTTTTTTTAACGCATGAGCATTTTTACCAGCAATCTTTTCAATGCAGATCACGGCTTCATGGCTCGCTTTATGTGCTAAACATGGTGGGCCAGCTACATCACCTATTGCATACACATTTGATTCACTAGTTTCATACCATTCATTCGTTTCAATAAAGCCAGAAGGGCTTAATTTAATTTTTGTATTTTCTAAACCTATATTTTCAATATTTGCTTGAATTCCAACCGCAACAATCACCCTCTCAAATTCTTTGCTCTCACCACTACTTAGTAGCACTTGAGCAGAGTCTTTACTTTTAGTAAGAGCTTTTACGCTACTGTTTGTATATATTTTTATCCCCTGTTTTGTGAATATTTCTTGTGCTAAATCTGAAATGTCCTTATCCTCCAGCGGCAAAATAGTGCTCTTTATCTCTATGATTGTTACATCACCCCCCAAAGTACTATAAAAACTTGCAAATTCTATTCCAATTGCACCAGACCCTATAATTAGTAGCGATTTTGGTAATCTCTCTGGAGTCATAGCGTGCTGCGCATTCCATATTAAATCTCCATCTGCCTCTATTCCAGGCAGATTCCGTGCCCTCACGCCTGTTGCTAAAATGATATGCTTGGAAACAATTTCTTGTTCTTCCTTATCGCTAACGACTTTTATAGTACCATTGCCTGCAAGTTTACCAAAACCTTGATGAACTTTGATATTATTTTTTTTCATCAAATATGCAACACCGCTTGACAATTTATCAACAACGTTTCTTGAGTATTTCACTATTGATTGTATATCAAAATTCGCTCCCTTTACTTCTATACCAAACTCTTTTGATCTTTTTATTAGCCTATAAACCTCAGATGCTCTAAGCAGTGATTTTGTTGGTATACATCCCCAATTTAAGCATATACCGCCTAAATTTTTTTCTTTTTCCACAATTGCAGTTTTAAACCCAAGCTGTGCCGCCCTAATTGCCGCTATATAACCACCAGGACCGCTACCTATAACCGTAATATCATACTCATTCATCAGTTTTCTTCGTATTCAAAAAGATTATATATAACAGATGGAACCCATACAATCAATGGTCTGTCATCTACCGTCTTAAGAGTCAAGATAAAAGTTGTTATTTTTTATCATGGCATTTAAACAAACGATAATTTTTCTCATGACAGCAACTAATGCAACCTTAGCAGCTTTGCCAGAATCAACCAAACGCTGATAAAACGCTTTCATTTTTCTGTTGTGGCGCATAGCAACAAGAGCTGACATGTATAGTGCTTTCCTTGCATAAAACCTGCCTCCTTTGATTTGAGCTTTGCCAACTTTTCTTCCACTTTCACTAGTTTTAGGTGCAACTCCAACTAAGCATGCAATTTCTCTATTCTCTAATCTACCAAGCTCAGGCACCTCTGTCAGTAGAACGCTCGCCGTCTTTGATCCAATACCTTTATAGCTGATTAAAAGCTCATTTTTTCCTTTCAATTCAGCTATTGCGTCTTCTATGTCTTGCCTAATTTCTTTCAATTGTTTTTCAGCAAACCCTATCTGTCTTTCTATGTATTCTCTAGCTTTTCCCGTCGCACTTTGCAGGCGACACTTGTTTGCATGAATTGCATCATTTAAATTACGCTCAACTGCCCCCAGCTCCTTTAATTCCTCTTGCTTTTGTGAAATTATACATCCTTTTACTTCACCGTCTTTACTGACAAATTCAGCGTATTTTTCCAGTAATTTAGCATCTAACTTGTCAGTTTTTGCAAAATGATTGCAAGCTTTGGCAAATGCATATACCCGATTCAGGTGAGCTTTATGGACAGTTATCTTGCAACAATTTTATAATGAGCTTTTCATAGCCACCAGCTTACACATAACTTGATGGGTAAATCGACTATATTTGTTTCTATAAACTTAGATATAGCATCACTCACGTTTGCTATGCGCTTATGCTTGCCATTAATTGAGATGTCCAATGCTTCCTTGGAAACATCTACTCCCATGAAAATTATTCTAGCCACTTTTGTACCTATAAATATAATCAAACAATAATGCAAAATGCTGTATACAGGATTGTAATTCGATCTTTTAGATCCACCTACCGTTCGTACTACATTTTGCTTTAAGCCTTACTATTACCCACAAATAAAAACATAGTATTGTATTTACTCAAATAATTTAATTTTATTAACTTGAAAGCTTATTAGATTAAAATTATTAAACTAAGAGTTATAATTTTAGCAACTAAAAGCTGTAAATTGCACCATATAAACAGTTATTTCAAGCAAAAGTT
>NZ_JAPQLM010000071.1:0-10982 GCF_028981765.1 Wolbachia endosymbiont of Drosophila seguyi | reverse complement strand
AGTCTTGTATATATTTATTAAAATTCTCTTATCTGTGGAGGAATTATAGTGCTGCACCTACAACAAACTTCCCATCTTCAGTCTGCTAGCTAAAAAATGACTTAGACCTTGTGTATCGAGTGTACCATTGTACTTATAAGTCTAGTTAGCTATTGATCGGGGTAGAACATACTGGTATATCCAGAATCACATAAAGCGTCATTCAGCTTATGTGATGGTCTGGATGTGTATTGCTGTGATTCTCCTATAGAATTTTCAATTTTCCTGTTAGTCTGCTTATTCGACACCTCTCCAATATTATATTTAATACAAAAATCTTTAATTATAGTATAAGCAGAAGTTCCAATCTTGTTGTTTAACTTTTCAACTATATAATTTATAAAACATTCCACATCTGCTGCTGAGATAGAGAGTGTTGTAAGTCTTGTTTCGTTTAAAATTCTTGAGATAGCATGCTTGTACTTTTTATTTTTTAATTTTTCATTCAGACCATCCTTCAGTATATTCTTAAGTATACTTCCTTCTATCATAGTAAACTTGAGTTTACTACTCAAACGACTTCCCCTAACAAGTGATGCATCTAAATCTTGCAGACTAACATTAGTTGTAGCAAACACCGTCACACCTTTATCAGCTTCATCGAATCTAGTGAAAAAATAATTTAAAGGTACTCGATTGGCATCAGTGCGTCCCTTGCCAAAGCTGTCGATTTCATCTATAAGAACTATACAAGGAGCGTTTTCGTTTGCTTTATTAAAAAGCTCATTTATATTTGATTTTTCAAGCAAATCAGCTCCAGAAACTTTTATAAATGTAGTTAGAGATATCAGCTGATCCCCAATCGCCTCAACAATTGAACTCTTACTAGCTCCTCCTGGACCGTGAAAAATGAATCCTCTTTGTATTTTTTCTTGCTCTTCTTCTGAATCACCTGATTTTGCTGAAGACACTATATTAATATTATTTTTTATTGATTCATAAATATTTACTAATTTTGTTTTTATCTCTTTTATAAATATAAAATCCTCAAATGCTTTCTTCCCTCTTTTTTCACCTTTTGCGCAAAATTTCATAAAAATCTTTTCTTGTGTTTTACTTTCTGTTGCAGCACTAGCAATCTTTGCCTTTAGCTCTTCCATTTCATCTTTTGTTGCAGCACTACCAATTAGCTTTTCAACTTCATTACTAAGCTTATTTATCTCTTCTTTTGTTGCAACACTAGCAATCTTTACCTTTAGCTCTTTCACTTCATTGTTAAGCTTATTTAGCTCCTCTTTTTTTGCAGCACTAGCAATTAGCTTTTCAATCTCATTGTACTGACTACTAAGCCTCTTATTTAGCTCTTTGATTTGAGGCTCTAAGCTTTGTATTATATTTTCTTGCTCTTTAGCTAATCCATTTTTTTCATTAGGTTCTGCTTTTTGTGCATCAAGCTTTTTATTCTGGCTGATCATTTTACATGAAAGTACAAGCACCAGAACAGAAAGTATAGACAAACTCAAAGCAACAGGAAGAGCTACATTAAAGGCTGCAACTGAAGACAAGAACTCAACATAAGGGGCAACGGCAAGTGTCCCAGACGCAAGCAATACCAAAGTAGCAAGAGCACCAGCTATAAGATACGGTGCATTGGCTTTATTATATAAATCCCCCATTATTATTCCCTCATACTAATAATGATTACAATAGCATGGATATTAAAGGAAGTAAAGCTATAAAAATCAATATAAATCTATATTCACTATGTATTTCTCGTCTTCAGTTTCAAGCTCAGACTGCATCCACTCTATCGTTTCCGCATTGCAAACTGCCTGCAAATCATTCTGTGCGGATTGATCCAACTTATCCTCTCGTAGATCTGCTTTTATCATCAACTTTTTTATCAGATGCTTAACTGATACATTATTATCTGCCTTTATCTTTCTGATAATGTTTAATATCTGAATAACATTATCTCCCATTTCCTCTGAATATTTATCGTAGATAAGTTCTTCTTTGCTTGGCCAATTACTTTGATTGTGTACAGAATTATAACTATACAACTGGTGGTATATCTCTTCTGTAATGTATGGCAAGAAAGGTGCAAATAACCGCAAAATAACATTTAACACATACGCCAAGCTTTGTTTTGCACTTAAGGTTGCTTCACTGCTTCCGTACGCACGTTTTTTTACTAACTCCAAGTAACTATCACAAAAATCCTTCCAAAAAAATTCCTCTATTGCGCCCAAAGCTTCGCAGTATTCAAACTGTAATAGGTTATTTGTTGCTCTTTCTATAACTTTGTATAACTTAGACAATATCCACTTATCCATTGTCTCGTGAGCAGAATTTATGCTCATCACTTGATGCTTTTCCATGAACATGGAAACGAACTTGCTAGCGTTCCAAAGTTTTGTAACGAGGCGCTTGCCAATTTTGAATGTATTTTCAGAGTAGACTGTATCAACTCCAAGCCTTGAGTTCGCTGCCCAATAGCGCACTACGTCAGCTCCATAAGTTTCAAGTATTACATGAGGAGTGATGATGTTACCCTTTGATTTACTCATCTTTTTCTTATCATCTGCTAAACACCAACCGCTGATCATAATGTTTTTCCAAGGTAAAGAATTTGCATGATAATGTGCCTTTAAAATAGTATAAAAAGCCCAAGTTCTTATTATCTCATGGCTCTGGCTGCGCAGATCTGCAGGAAATATCGTATCATAGCGATGATTTGGTAAGCTAAACTCACTGTTTACTGCCAGTGCACTTAGTTGAGGAGTAATTGAACTTGTGGCCCAAGTATCCATTACATCTTGATCTAGGATAATCTCTTCTTTGCTATACCCTTTTGGTAAATCTTTCGATGGATCTATAGGTAGGGCCTTTATTTCAGCTAGGATGATTTTGCCCTCTTCTCCTTTACGCTTGGAATACCACGCTGGAAATGGCACACCAAAATAGCGCTGCCTTGAGATGCACCAGTCCCAATTTAGCCCTTCTATCCACACTTCCATGCGTTTACGCATATTGCTTGGGTGCCAATTGCATTCTTTTACTTTATCTAATACTTGAGCTTTTTGCTCTAAGGTCTTGATAAACCATTGATAAGTAGGCAATATCTCAAGTGGTGCACCAGATCTTTCTGCACACTTAACAGAATGAGAAATGTTAGTGCTTTCTACCAAAAGTCCTTTTTCAGTTAGGATTTCGATTATCCGCTTTCTTGCTGCTGTAACTTTCAATCCATTTATTTCATTTAGTATATCGTCTGTCATCCGAGTAGCTGACACTGGGATCCATTCTTCTTTCTGATCACACCCACCTTCCTTTGTCATCTGAGTAGCCCTTTCTCCTGTCATCCCAGTAGCCCCTATGGTGTCATCCCAGTGCCCAGACACTGGGATCCATATTTCTTCCTTCTGACCATGTACTGAATGAAGGCTCATCCTCCCATCCTGATCGATGATAATTTTCATCGGTAGATTATGCTTTTGCTGCCAATATATGTCGAGTTCATTACCAAACGTACAGCACATAACAAGCCCAGTGCCTTTATCTATTTTAACCTTATCATCAGCTATTATTGGAACTTTTGTCTCTGTGATCGGCACCACGGCTGTTTTTCCGATCAGATGGGTGTAGCGCGCATCCTCTGGATGACAAAAAACTGCAACACATGCTGGAAGTAACTCAGGTCGCGTAGTTGCAATGTTGATCTGCTCATTTTCTTCAGTAGAGAAAACTATCGTATTTAAGGATGACTCAAAAACTTTATCTTCTATTTCTGCTTGCGCAATTGCTGTTTTATCAACCGGGTCCCAAAGGATGGGCTGCATTTTTCTATATGCATACCCTTTATTATATAGATCAATAAACGACATCTGTGAAAGCGTCACAGTTTCCTTGCTGATCGTGTGATATTCCAAATCCCAGTCATAACTAATGCCGACCGATTTAAATAGTTCCTTGAATTCTTGCTTTGATTTTTCAATAACCTCATGGCACATCTCTATAAATTTTTCCCTGCCAACTTCTTTTGCGCGGGTTTTATAGGTTTGCTCAACCAATCTTTCAGTGGGAAGCCCATTATCATCAAACCCAATTGGGTAAAACACATCTTTTCCCAGCATGCGCTGAAACCTTGCAATAAAGTCCGTGTGGCAATAGCTAAATATATGGCCAATATGCAATTTACCCGATATTGTCGGTGGAGGTGTGTCTATAGTGAAAGTGTTATCCTTTTCACCATTCCACCTGTAAACTTTACTGCCTTCCCACAATATGTTGCATTTGTCTTCAACTTCTTTAAAGCCGTATTTTTCTTTTAACATAAATATTTCTCAATTTTAAACTTTAAGCTAGCAACGTCATACCGCCGCGGTATCTCTAGATCCCGCTAACAAGCAGCGGAATGACGATGGTCGGTAAACCTAAATTACTTTAGCTATAGCACAATTACGGCAATTTTACGCCAAAATTTTTTGTTTACGAACATAAATTTTCTATGCTATGATAAAAATATTACTTGACCTTAGGTTCTAAGGGTATTATGTAATGTTAAATTATAATTGAGGTTCGTTATGCTAAGCTTAAAGAATGGTATGATACAGGTTGCCGATGATAAAATAGTGCTTGTTATAAAAAAAGATGATTATGAAGAATTTAAAAAGTATCAAAACGTAGATAAGAGTGGTGCTATAATTGATGACAAGTTTTATGTGGGCTGTACGCTAAATGATCAACAACTATATATTACTGGTTCTTATCTTCAAGAAGAACTAGGAGATAATATAATCATGAATGTAGAATCCGTTGGGAAAAAGGGTGGCAAATATTTTAGTCGCCTAGCAGAAATGAAAAAGCGGTTAGGCTTTAACGATGGGAAAAAGGAGATTATGGTAAAAGCCCTATCTTTCCCTCCCACAGTACAATTGTTAGAAGAGAAAAATGTTAAAATAGCAGAATTGGAAGCTGCAGCAGAGCAGTTAAAGGGGAAAAATGAAGAATTAGAAGCTGCAAAGAAGAAAGCTGAGGAGGAACTGAGAATTAAAACACAAGAATTACAAGATCAATTGGACACAGCTCAGCAGGAAAAACAAGACTTAGAAGCTGAAGTGGAAAAATCAAAGGCAATAGATTCTACAGCGTTGCAGCAGCAGTTAGAAGAGAAAAATGCTAAAATAACAGAATTGGAAGCATTAGATGCTGTGGCGTTACAGCAAAAGTTAACAGAGAAAGAGAATGAAATAGCAGCATTAAAAGCTCAACCAGATGCTGCTGTTACGAAGTTAGAGGGTGAAAAAACAACACTAACAAATAAAATAAAAGATTTAGAAGCACAGTTAAACAACCAACCAAATGCTGCTCAGTTAAAAGCCAAAAAGGATGAAACAAAAGACTTACAAAATCGATTGACTGAAGCTGAGGAGAAAAATAGAAAACTAGAAGATAAAAGCAAAACAACTGAGCAACCAAAACAAGGCAATGGAGCACGGTACACTGCTACTGTTGGTATGGGTCTTGCTGCTGGACTGATAGCATTTACTGCACTTGAACGTACAGTTAAGTTAGAGATGTTAGTAATGATTGGTATAGCAGTAGCATCTGCACTCGTAGCCGGTGGTATTACATATGCAGTATTACCTAGTACTCAAGTAGATGGGGCAAAAGCACAAGAAGTAAATGAGAATGGGAAAAAGAAGTAACAAGGGTTAAGCCGAAATGTACGTGTCAAGTAAAACACTTGACGCGAACTTCAGTTTTTATATTCCTTCATTAGCATAATATAATTTTGTGCTGATTGTGTAATATGTTTAATTTCTTCATTCGACATTTTTTTGAAGAATTTTGCTGGCCTGCCAGCCCATATTTCCCCACTTTTTATCACTTTTCCGTGTGTTACCAGTGAGCCAGCAGCTACCATGGCTTCAGGCTCCACAACTGCATGGTCCATCACGGTAGAGCCCATACCAATAAACGCCTTATCATGCACCGTGCATGCGTGCAACACACAAAAATGTCCCACTGTTACCATGCTGCCAATAATTGTGTCACCACCTGGGTTTCTATCCACATGAATTACCGTTCCATCTTGAATATTTGTTCCATTACCTATTTTTATTGATCCAACGTCCCCTCTGATTACACAATTAAACCAGATGCTTGCATCTCTTCCTATTTCAACCTTACCTATGATATGCGAACCACCTGCGATGAAAGCACTTTCGTCTATTTTTGGTTCATAATCTTTATATTTTAAAATGTGATACATATTAAGCCCAAAGTCTTATGCATATGTTAATCAAAATAAGGTAAGCAGTAAATACATACTTAGATTTCAAGTTATTTGGGTGACAGATGTTCTTGACTTACGTGCTTTGTACTGCTAAAATTTTCATTTTCAGCCCTATCTATAATGTCAGTAGCGGTATTAAGTATATTTCAAATAATATTGGTTGTTGTGTTAGTAATTTTAGTGCTCTTGCAGCCGCCTGGAAGTAGTTCGTTAAGTGGTTTTAGTAATACACAACAGGGGGTCAATTCGATGATTCCAGTGAAATCTTCTGAAAACCAGCTCAGCAGAATAACGGCTATTGTTGCTGGATTGTTTATTATAAACACATTGCTATTGTCAGGATTATATTCAAAAGACGTACATAAAAAATCGATTGCAGAGAAAATTATATTAGAAAAAAAGCAAGAAAGTGAACCTACTTCTGTTCCATTTGAAAATTAATGAAGGAAGCTAAATTTATCTTTGTTACAGGTGGAGTTGTGTCATCGCTTGGTAAAGGCTTAGTTGCTTCAAGCGTTGGTGCGCTTCTTCAAGCTCACGGTTTTAAGATCCGTATCAGAAAACTTGACCCGTATCTCAACATTGATCCTGGGACAATGAACCCAACTCAGCACGGAGAGGTATTTGTGACCGAGGATGGTGCTGAAACTGATTTGGATCTTGGGCATTATGAGCGTTTTACTGGAATTAAAGCAACAAAAGATGACAATATAACAACTGGTAAGATATATCATGAGTTATTGAAGAAAGAGAGGCGTGGTGATTATCTGGGCAAAACTGTGCAAGTCATTCCTCATGTGACAGATTTGATCAAATCGTTCATTTTTAATGGTACGGAAGGTTTAGATTTTGTAATATGTGAAATAGGCGGAACTGTAGGTGACATTGAAAGCCAACCATTTTTGGAGGCTATACGTCAAGTTAACTACACATTAGGAAAACAAAGAGTTATCCTTATTCACTTAACTTTAATACCATATCTTACCGCAGCGCAAGAATTAAAGACAAAACCAACGCAGCATTCAGTTCGAGAGTTAAATTCCGCGGGGTTACAACCAGATATTATATTATGCCGCAGTGAGAAAGAAATTTTCGATAATCAGAGAGAGAAAATAGCTAAGCTTTGCAATGTTTCTTTATCCAATGTGATACCTGCCCCTGATGTGAGTCATATATATGAGTTACCGGTGTTGTATAGCCAATGTGGGCTTGATACGCAAATTTTGGAGCACTTTCATTTAAGTAAGCCAAAACCAAGCTTGACTGAATGGGATCAAATAGTGCATTCCATAAGGCACCCAACACAGGAAGTTACTGTATCTATAGTGGGAAAATACACCGAATTCCCTGATGCATACAAATCACTGGTTGAAGCATTAAATCATGGTGCGATTAGTAATAAAGTCAAAGTAAAGATAAATTGGGTTAACTCAAGAGAGAAGGAAGAAAAACCTATAAATGAAAAACTTATAGGAGAGAAATTACAGAATTCTCATGCAATCCTTGTTCCAGGGGGGTTTGGTGATGACGGAGTAGAGGGTAAAATATTAGCAATAAATTATGCCCGTACAAATAATATCCCATTTTTCGGAATTTGCCTTGGTATGCAGCTTGCAATTATTGAATTTGCTCGTAATGTTGTTAAGCTTGAAGATGCACACTCTGAAGAATTTCGTAACTGTAAACATCCAATCGTTAAGTTAGCTGGCGATCAAGATGACGATCTTGGTGGAACCATGAGACTTGGGGCATACAAATGTAATATAAATGCAAACTCTAAAATGATGGATGCATATAGTAACACTACTATTTCAGAAAGACACAGGCATAGATACATAATCAATTCAGATTATAAAGATGATTTGGAAAAAAATGGGCTGCTATGCAGTGGCATATCAGAAGATGGAACGTGCATAGAGGCAGTGGAGTTAGAGAGTCATCCGTGGTTTATTGGTGTGCAGTTTCATCCAGAATTTCAATCAAAGCCGTTTTCTCCTCATCCTCTTTTCGTGTCGTTCGTTAAAGCAGCAATTGATAAGAAATAAGTGCCTAGTGTTTAAGTATCAATATATGGAGCTTGCCATAGAGCAAGCCAAACTCGCTCAAAAAAATGATGAGGTGCCCATAGGTGCTGTAATAGTGAGTGGAGACAATATCATTTCTTCTGCACACAATATATCCAGCGATCCAACTGCACATGCAGAGATGTTAGCGATCAGACAAGCATTTTCAACTCCCACGCTTTGTGATGCTGATATGTACGTAACATTAGAACCATGTCCGATGTGTGCTCAAGCTATTTCCTTTGCCAGAATTAAACGATTGTACTTTGGAGCTTATAATCCAAAAGGTGGAGGAATTGAAAATGGTGCTAAGATATTTCAATTTTGCAGCCATATACCTGAAGTTTATGGTGGGATATTAGAAATAGGATGCTCTTTTTTGTTAAAGGATTTTTTTGAGAAACTAAGGACCTAATTTAGGTTACGGTATAAATCTAAGAGAAAACTGAGAACTTTCACAAATCAAAATTTTTATCTTGCGGTTTTATTTGCAATATTGCTACCACACTGATCAACAAGCAGAAGACTATATAAAGCCCAGCAGCAAGGTTTGTTTGAGGAAATGTTACAGTCAACCAAATACAAACCATAGGAGTAAATCCTCCATGTAACGCATAAGAGATATTGCGTGATAAGCTCACACCACTAAATCTAACATTGGTAGGAAAGAGTTCAGATGCAACTATTCCTATGGGAACTATACCCCTTTCTATTATAGAGAGAACCATTACGCTCAACGCAATCACAAGATAATTTTTATAGTAATATGCAATAGATAACGCAGGACAACACAGTGCCATTGTAATTGCTATAAATAAGATTGCAGTGCGCTCTTTTCCAACTTTATCAGCCAACATTCCAAACGCTATTGAAGATATCGGCATTAATACACTGGTTATAATCAATACAATTTCGTTGATATATGTTGTTACATAAACATCCACTGATGCTATTTCCTTTGCGAGAGTTCGAAGAAATATGGTAAATCCAACAGCAACATTAACAGGTACAGATATTAAAATAGCAAGTATAAGAGCTCTCTTGTGGCGTTTTATAAGCTCTATTATTGGCAAATCAGGTAAATTTCTTTGTTTTCGATTTTTTTCATATGCTGGAGTTTCTCCCAATGTGTATATGCTATACGCGCTAATTAATCCTAAAATAGCTGAAAAAATAAATGGCAATCTCCAACCCCAGGTACAAAAATCAGTAGTTTTTTTGCAGATAATCACTATCACCGCAGAAAGCAAGACGCCAATGGAGCGACCAAAACCCATCATTCCAAAATACATCCCTAAGTTCTCTTTCCTACTGGATAAATGCTCTATAAGATAAACAGAACTTCCTTGTTCACCACCAAGTGCAATTCCTTGTGTTATATGGATTGCAAGAAGCAATATAGTAGAAATTATACCTACTTGATTGTGACTTGGAATAAATGCAATGAGACTTGATGGTATCGATATTAGCAAGATAGTAATTATTAATGCTATCCTCCTTCCATACCTGTCACCAACGTGACCAAATATGAATGCACCAAGTGGCCTTACAATTGCACCTAGCCCTACAATTCCAAATAATTGCAGTATGTTACTGTAGACATCTTTTGCAAAACAAAACTCTCTGCTGATTATGTTAATCAAATCAATAAAAAGCATGTAGTCATACCATATTGCGATTCTGCAGAGTATGGTTGATATCAACACCCTTGTTTGCACTAAATTCAATTCGTAAATGTTTGCTTATTCTATTCTGGCTGCTTTTTGGGATTTTACAACCTAAACATATGGAGTTGACTTTTTTATTATGGTGTGTGATAATTGCAATGAATATAGCTTATTTAGCAGCACTTATAGCAGCAGCTATAATAAAAATAGCAGCAGTAATACTTTGTGCTATAATGTGTATAAGCATTTTCTTTATATTATTTAAGGGAATTAAAGAACACTTAGATTCAAAAGGATTTCTATCTCTTCTGAAAACAGTAGGTGTAATTTCTATAATACTATCAATTATATCTCTCCCACTTATTATATTAAGCCTTACTACTCCGTCACCTCTGGTAGTAGGTATAGTAGGTGGTATCGTTGGTGCTATTTCCATAATACCATTAATAGTAGCTTACATTTTGCTTGTGGCTATATCGAATATCTTTATTACCAAGTCTTTATAAATTTGAGCTAATGTTACTGTCTTCATTTCTTCTTGGTTGTAATATTGCTGAAAGTTATCTATTTCCATAGGTATAACATATAATCTGATTTTATAAGATATTCTACCGGGATTAAAATATCGTAAATCTTAGGCGTTATAAACAAAATTTACAGGAAAAATAAGATGATACTACTCAAAAAGGCAAACAAGACGGTATTTTTCTGGCATAAGTTAGCGTTCAGCTTTACCTTTCCTTGCAAGACATTTTAGAGCTATTATGTCTTACTTCTTGAAGATACAAGTTAGCGTTTTTAACCCGAATTCTGGATTGGAGATTAAAAAAACAAGAATATCAATAGCTTATTGTTTTAGCATTTACGATAAAGCAGTAAGCATTTTAAGACTAGTTACTAATTTAGTAAAATTCAAGACTTTCAATAATTTACCTAAAATCTAATCCAGAATTCGGGTTAATAATAAAATCT
>NZ_JAPQLM010000070.1:0-4434 GCF_028981765.1 Wolbachia endosymbiont of Drosophila seguyi | reverse complement strand
TACCAAATTATTCATCATTATATGATATAACTTACAGCATATTTACAGTAAGGTGTTATTTATGAAAGAGACAAAAGGAAAAAATAATAAGAGTCCAGTAGTTAGATTAAAGGCCACAGCTAAAGAGTTCAATTTTAGTAAATTAAGAGCAGATCAAGATAATAAATTAGCGAATTCCGGTGAAACAATGTTCTTAGATTTTCAAAGGATGAATTTTATTATTAACGGAAAAGAAATAGATAAAAATCTTATTATTGCATTTAAGGAAGGAGCTAAGCACCGCAAAAGCGAACTTTTTAATAGTGATGATATATATAATGACGAAATATTTAACAAAAAAGGAACAAGAGAAATAGATACGGATCATGGCAAAGCTTTTGTTGCTTCAGTACTCGAAGATATTGAGAAAGAGCTTGTAAGTAATGCATTGGGTGAGCTATGGAAAAATCACTGTGAAAATTCCAAAACTGCCAATCATCAAAAAACCGATTCATATAAGAAAGAATTTGAAGAATTTTACAATGCTGGCCAAAGGTATATCCATCTATTACCAACAGAGAAAGATGAAAACAAGGATTACCGTTCCTTTGCAAAAGAAGTTTTCAAAAAAATGTTCAGATACGCTGGGGCAGAAGTTCCAAGTGATGCTATTTTAGAAGAGCTAGTTACCAATTGTAATCAAGCAGGGTATGAGGCTGCTCCATTTATACAAACCCAACTTGCACTTGGACAGTCGTTCATAGTAGAAAATCCTAAAAAAGTAATAAATATTGATTGTGCTAACCAAAATAATGTGAGAATTAGATCTGATATGAGGCTACCAATACTCTCTGTTAAAAATCAAGTTATGCATGGCGATAAGATATGTAATCTGTCTAGTTCATTGGAATTTACAATTGAATCTCACAATGGTGAAGACTTTGTAACATACAGAGATGGTAAATTGTCACTTACTATTCCTAAAGAGTTAAAAAATTATAAAGATAATGGCAAGAGCTTGTTTGACATTATTAAAGAATATTTTCAGAAATTCTGTGCAAAATTAGGATTTAAACCTGAGACAAAAATACAAATAGAGCATGGCTTCGGTGCTCAAAGTAACTATTTAGATGGTACAATATCAACCACAGGATCAGATGCAAATGAAGAATTTATCAATCTTTTAAGCGAAAATCTCAGAGAGAGGTTATTGGGGTCAGGAGTTGCTCTAGAAGATGAAGATGTTGATGATGTTGTTGAAGTCAGAGTATCTACCGTTATAGATCTATTGAGTGATTATGCTAAATTGGAAGATAATAAAGAACACAGAGAGTTATTAATAAGTAAAGTAGCAGATAATTTAGGACTTTCCACTCAAGATAAAACAGCACCAGAAGTATTGATGGAATTAGGCTCTTTACCTTCTTTGACAAAAGGTCAGGTTAATCATAATCAAGTGCAGTCTGTTGTAAATACTTTTATTAAGTCAATTATTGAAGGGAAAAGCGAAGTATACAAAAAAGGAGGTGCGATTAATGCAATTGATGCAATTCATAAGGAGATAGATAAGGCAATTGTTGAGCAAGAAAAAAAAGCAACCAACAAACAAGATATAGAAAATGATAAATGGACAGATAGAATCAAAAAACAGAATTATTCTGCGGAATCACATGAACATTTACCTTAAAGATATTAGTAGGCTCTTTAAATATTTTAGAGTTCATGGTTACAACGGTTGCTATTTTACAGTGCATCTCACAACACTTTCTTCAAAAATATACATGTTAACATACCCTGGACGTACAAGATCACACTTATACCCAAGCTTTTCATAAAATACTTTCGCTTTTTGAAAATTCATGGTTGCAACGGTTGCTATTTTACAGTGCATCTCACGACCATAATCATGAACTTCTTCCATTAGCTGCTTTCCCATACCTTTTCTTCTATAATCAGAGTGCACCCAAAGCAAGTCAGTGTAAATTGAACCATAGATAACAAAACCGCTACAACCTACAATAATTTGTTCAGTATCATCGCGAATAAAAAAAGCAAATGGGTTACACGTACCTTTATCAACGGTTTCTTCATTAATCTTTTTGAGTAGGAATTCAATGTCTTTGCTACTTGGTGATGTGGTGTGTTCTATTTTCATCTCTCGGCCTAATACCGCATACTGATTTCTCTCTTTATCTTATATAAATTAATTAAGTAAAGTGAATACAGTATCCACACTACTAAAAAAAATGTGGCACAAAACATAAACATTGCAACCAGTGGCAACAGCAGGGAACTTTCTATTGCTATTCCACCTTTTCTCAAAATGCTTGCTGGCTGATGGAGAGTGGACCATAAATTCACGGAAAATTTTACTATAGGAATATTTATAGCACTAAAGATGGCAAATACTGCTGCTGATTTTTCTGCCCTCGCTTCATTATCAAAAGCGCTCCACAATGAAAGGTAGCCAACATATAGGAAAAATAAAATCAGCATTGAAGTAAGCCTTGCATCCCATACCCACCAAGTGCCCCAGGTTCCTCTTCCCCAGATGCTGCCTGTGATTAAGCATATTGCCGAAAAGACTGTCCCTGCAGGAGCAGCAGCATGTGCCAAGACACTAGCAATGCTATTGTTCCATACCAATGAAATGAAACCAAGTGATGCAATTAATCCATATATTCCAAGAGCAAGCCATGCAGAAGGCACATGAATGTACATGATTCGTACAATTTCTCCTTGTTTATAATCTTCTGGAGAGAAGAATAACGCCAAAGACATTCCAATTAAAAAACATGCGAAACAAATAACCCCAAGCCAAGGTAGAGCTTTCTTAGAAAAATAAGAGAAATTTGTAGGCTTTAATAAAAACATTCGTTTTGAGAATAATTGTGTTAAGAATTTACCAATTAGTTTGAGTTTTATCAACAGGATAGTTTTTCTATATTTACGTAGGTCAACAAATTAGCATAATTTCAGTAGCAGATTGCTAGCTATTATTTTTAGTATATGACCCTTAAAAAGCTTAATCTACACTTAGTATCAGATTCAAGTGGTGAAACTGTTATATCAGTTGCAAAATCAGCTCTGAAACACTTTCGTTCTGTAGAAACGATCGAATATGTTTGGTCTTTTGTAAAAGGAGAAGAGCAGATTGACAAAATTCTGGAGGAAATTAATAGGAAAAGTGATGAGCATAATTTTGTTATATGCACTATTACTGATGATGAGCTAAGAAAATATCTAAAAGATAACTGTATAAAGTTGAAAATTCCCTATAGAGCAATATTATCACATATTATTAGAGAAATTTCGTCTTATCTTGAAATTGAAAAAGACGAAAAGCTTGACTTGCATACTGAGATAAATAACGAATATTTTCAGCGCATTGAGGCAATAAACTACACTATTAATCATGATGATGGACAAAATATTCAAGATATTGATAAAGCAGATATAATTTTGGTTGGAGTTTCACGTACATCAAAATCTCCCACCAGTACGTATTTAGCTTACCGAGGCTATAAAGTTGCAAATATTCCTTTTGTTAGTGGAGTACCCTTTTATGTTGACTTGGCAAAATTAAAAAATAAACTAACGATAGGGGTAACAATAGACGTAAGTAGGCTAATAGAAATACGCAAAAATAGACTTACTTCAATTAACAACGAAGATAATAATATATATGCTAACCCTGAGAAAGTAGAAAAGGAAATTAAAGAAGCAGAGGAGCTCTTTAAACAGAATAACTGGCCAATTATCGATGTCACGCAAAAGTCGATCGAAGAAGTATCAGCAACAATTATACAATATTTTAATAAAATGTTATCAATTGACTAACTCTTGATAAGTGATTATAATGTAAAGTAATTTAATTCTTACTATAGATATGAAAGTCAAAGGGTCGCTAAAATCTCATCGTAACAGAGATAAAAATTGTAAAGTTATGAAAAGGGGTGGTAAGATTTACATTATAAATAAGGTAAAGCCAAGGTGTAAAGCGCGTCAAGGTTCTTAGCTTTTTGTTCACCTTTTCATGTTATATATTTTTTATATGTGAAAGTACGGTGCTTATATCTAAAAAGAAGCAAAAATTACTGTGTTTAAGCGCAGCCTTACTCATTTCTTCCCTTACATTATATTTCAGCATTAGCACAATTACAGGTAAACGTGGCTTATTGACGTTAATCGATTTAAAAAAAGAAATCGAGTACAATAAACTTTTGCTAAAGGATGTCTCTTCTGAAAAGGAAAAGTTGGACAACAAAGTATTTGGCTTATATGAAAAAAGCTTAGATTTAGATCTGCTTGATGAGCAAGCAAAAAATGCTTTAGGTTATGTGAACCCTAATGAACTTATGGTTGTTCTTGACGTGGAATAGCAGTAGTGACCTTACCCAGAAAAAGTGGAGAGAAAGAAAAGAGTTTTTTTGGGTAAAATAAAATTTTGGAGGA
>NZ_JAPQLM010000069.1:0-5177 GCF_028981765.1 Wolbachia endosymbiont of Drosophila seguyi | reverse complement strand
CCGATACATTAAGTAATCCTTACCTTTTAATCTGCAGATTGGCGAAAGCAAATACAATAGCTTCAATTTTATGATAAGGGGGCTGGCGGAGTTTGTCAAGGAAGTTTTTTCGTTTCTAACGATTGTTAACATGCTGCAAAAAACTATGCAAGAGGTCTACCACTTTATTAGGTATTTGTGCAGTTATTGGTGTTATCAAGATACTCCCTAATCTTCTTCAAGTCCTCCCAGGCTAAACGTTTTTGTGCCGGTTGGCGAAGTAGGTAAGCTGGATGAAATATAGCGGCTGTGGTGATTGAATTGGACAAATATTGGTTAGTGTACGTATGAAATCTACCACGCAAATTCGATATAGTTTTTGTGCTGTCAAGAAGGCTATAACATGCGATTCCCCCGACCAAAATTAAAATTTGTGGTGAAACTAGTGCAACGTGTTTTTCGACAAATGGTCTGCACATATCAAGCTCTAGGTCGGTTGGCTTTCTATTGCCAGGTGGACGCCAAAATACAGTATTGCTTATGTATACCTTAGTGCGATCAAGATTGATTGCATTTAACATTTTATCGAGCAACATTCCACTTGCACCACAAAATGGTATGCCTTGAAGGTCTTCATTTGCTCCTGGAGCTTCACCAACGAGCATAACTTTTGCGTTTGGATTACCATCGGAAAAGACAGTATTAGTTGCAGTTTTTTTTATCTCACAACCTTCAAATGATTCAACTGCACTTCTTAGTTCATCCACACTATTACATTTGCTTGCAAGTTTCCTTGCTTCGATTATCCAGTCACTTGGAAACATGTCTTTTCCATCTTTAGTGTCACCCCAGCGCGTATCTGCATCTTTCTTCTTGGTCCCAGTTTGGATAACAGAGGGTTGTACACTCTCTTTGCTCTCCAATTTTTTTTCCTCTTCACCCTCTGTTAGTGTGCAATCAACGCCCACTTCATGGTAAAATTTTAATAATTCTAGGTCTTTATTGCTCATAATGCTTTTTAACCTTTTGTGCTTTTTTCATGGCCATATCATACTTTAATTTAGATAAATGTCTAATATATAATATGCCGTTTAAGTGATCTAATTCATGCTGAATACACCTTGCAAGCCAACCACTAGCTTTTAGTGTTTGTTCTTCATTATCTAAGTCTTTATATTTCACAGTTAGATACTTTGGATGCTTAATTTCATGACTTTGCTCTGGAATTGAAAGGCATCCTTCCTTGAGAATTACTTGTTCATCGGATAATTCTGTAATCTCAGGATTAATCATGTAAAATTTGCCAGTTGAGCCATATCCTGCTGGCTCATTTTCAATCGTTTCTAGCTGAATATCCATAACAAAAATTCTCTTTAACACTCCAACTTGCACTGCAGCAAGGCCAAGACCTTCTGCATCATACATAGTTTCGAACATGTCGTTTACTAATTCTTTAATTTTATCGTTTATATCTGTTACTTCACTGGCACGTGTGATTAGTCTTTCATCAGGGGCAATTACAATTGGTAATATGGACATAAAAATTATAATTCTATGTTTTGCTTTTCCTTTTGTCCAGAATTTAGTGTATATTAAAATGTTGCTATATCTATAATAGAAATATAAATTATTAAAGGAAGCTACAATTTAAATGAAATTGCGTAATAAGGTTAACTAATGTACTCTGCAGTAATAGCAAAACCAAAGAGAAATGTTTTTGCTGTTTTAGACATAGGTACAACAAAGATTATTTGTCTAATCGTTAAGATAAATGGCAACTTCAGCTATAAAGTAACAGGAACGGGTTATAAGATTGCAGAAGGTGTAAACGGTGGATCAATAACTAATGTAAAACACGCAAATTACTCCATCTCATCAACTATAGGTTTAGCTGAACAAGTATCAGAAGAAACCATAGATCAGATATATGTGAACATTGCTGGATGTGGCATCTCATCTTTCAATGTACATAATGAAATTATTGCAGCTAACCATGAGATTTCTGAGCGTGATATA
This sequence comes from Wolbachia endosymbiont of Drosophila seguyi, assembly GCF_028981765.1. NCBI lineage: Bacteria > Pseudomonadati > Pseudomonadota > Alphaproteobacteria > Rickettsiales > Anaplasmataceae > Wolbachia > Wolbachia endosymbiont of Drosophila seguyi. Next base: position 3,182 of record NZ_JAPQLM010000069.1, on the reverse strand, counting down.
AGACGTGTAGTTTTTCAAACATTTGAGAAATATATTGAAGACAATGTTATCATTCACAATATACCACTAAAATATCACTTAGATGACATGACTGACATAAAAGAAGTTGGTGGATTGTACGGAAAAAGACTATCTGCTGATGTTAATGTTGTCACTGCTTCGCGTCCAGCGCTTACCAATATTGAAAACTGTATTACCAATAATGGTGGATTAAATATGGCAGGTTGTATTGCTTCTGCATATTCTGCAGGTCTTGCCTGTCTGAGTGGAGATGAAAAAGAGCTCGGGACTGCTATTGTTGATATAGGCGGTGGGTGCACTGCAATTGGAATTTTCAAAAGAGGGAAACTTGTGTATGCAAGCAGCGTTCCAATTGGTGGTGTTCATATCACTCGAGATATTGCTTACGGGCTATGCACAAGCATAGAACGTGCAGAGTATATAAAAATACTGTATGGCAGCACTATCGTAACTTCAATAGATGAGAATGAGTACATTACAATGCAAAACAACGAAAATGATGAACCTACTCAAGTATTCAAATCTGAGCTTATTAACATCATAAGACCAAGAGTTGAAGAAATACTTGAAATGGTAAGAGAGCAATTTCAAGAGCAGAAAGATCCAATTAATAAAGTAGTGATCACAGGTGGAACTAGTCAACTCACAAGCATGAAGGAAATTGCAGGCTATATATTCAATAAGCAAGTTCGAATTGGGTGCCCTGAGTCTTGTAGCGGTCTTGATGGCGAATATGATAAAAATCCTGTATTTTCTGCTGCTATAGGCTCTATAAAGCTAATAGTTGACACTTTTTATAAAAATAATTCTGGTATTTTAGGTCAGGATGGTAAAATGAGTAAATTGTATAATTGGGTTAAATCAAAAGTTACAGTCTAGATTTCTGTTTTACCACCTTTCATACAAATGACTTGACACTAGGATCCATAGGACTTATTTTTATAATTGTAAAATTATTATGTTTATGTACTTGCGAGTAAGCGTACCAATTACAATAAGACATGGAAAATATGAACATAACTATACACTCACAAGAAGATTTTGAATTTATGCGCAAGGCTGGCAGGCTTGCTGCTGAAACTCTTGATTTCATTGCACCGTACGTAAAGGTAGGGGTGACAACTAATGAATTAAATGATCTATGCCATGACTTTATAATTAATGCAGGTGCAATTCCAGCACCACTAAATTATAGGGGGTATCCAAAATCAATCTGCACCTCAAAAAATGCCGTTGTGTGCCATGGTGTTCCTGATGATACACCGCTTAAAGATGGGGATATTTTGAATATTGACGTTACGGTGATTTTAAATGGCTGGCATGGTGATACAAGTCGCATGTTTTGGGTTGGCAAGCCATCAATAAAAGCAAAACGTTTATGTGACGCTACTTATAATGCGTTGATGGAAGCAATCAAACAAGTTAAGCCCGGCAATAAGTTAAATGAAATAGGGCTTGCTATAGAGAAATATATTAGAGATTTTGGATATTCTATCGTACGCAGCTACTGCGGACATGGTATAGGAAAAGTCTTTCATGCTCCACCAAATGTAGTGCATTTCTATGATCAAGATGAAGATCTTGTCTTAAAGGAAGGTATGTTTTTTACAATAGAGCCAATGATTAATGCTGGAAAACATGAGACTCTGCTCAGTAAACTCGATGACTGGACAGTAACAACACGCGATCTTTCACTTTCTGCTCAATTTGAGCATACACTTGGAGTAACAAAAGATGGTGCTGAAATATTCACATTATCACCTAAGAATTGGCATTTCCCACCTTATAATTAGATTTTTTTAAATTCTGCTATACTGCAACTATACTTGGTTTACTTTGGGTAATTTTGAAGAAAGCTCACCCTTAATTTGCGATATAGCAACTAGCCCAATTAATGCACAGAAAATCATGTAAAAACTAGCTGAAGTCTCTTGTCCTGTAACCTTGATAATTGTTGTGCATATAAATGGTGCAAGGCCGCCAAAAAATCCAGCAGCTATATTTCTTGATAAACCAAATCCACTGTACCGAACCTTTGTTGGAAATAATTCGCACATAAGTGCACTGACAGGACCAAGCGATGCAGCTATTGGAATTATAAAAAGAATGTGTGCCAGCAAGTAATTGCCACTACATAACATTGAAAAAACTGGATAACTCACTATTACAAAAGCTATAAATGCAAATTTCATAACTTTTTCTCTTCCTACCTTATCAGAAAGTATTGCAAACAATATTGTCAATCCTCCGAGCGCAATTTGACTCAGTATTTCCACTATATGATTAAAATGAGTATTTACTGTTAATGTTTTATTCGTAAGCACATTGAAAAATACCAAATATATATAGAGAGACGCATTTTCAACCAAGTCAATACCTATTGATATTAGAACAGGCTTTTTGTAATTGTTTAATAACTCTTTTAGTGGCAATTTAGACGGATTTTTTTGTCTTTTATACTCTGGGCTTTCATCAAGTATATATCTCACATATATGCTAATTAATCCCATTGCTAAACTGAAAATGAAAGGTAATCTCCACCCCCAAGATTCAAGATCAGATACTTTTTTGCATATGAGTACCGCTATCAGGCTTAATACTGAACCAAAAATTGCGCTTAATACTTCAATGCTGCCAAAAAATCCTTTTTTGTTTTTAGGAGCATGTTCTATTAAAAATGGTGCATTTCCTGCTTCTCCTCCAAGGGATATACCCTGCAATAGCCTTAAACAAACTACCAGAATTGATGCTAGTATTCCAATGCTTTGATAACCTGGAACAAAAGCAATTAATACGGTTGATAAAGTCATTAATATAATCGAGAGCAATAAGGCAACTCTTCTGCCATGTTTATCACCAATGTGACCAAATATAGCAGCACCGACTGGTCTCATTAAGAAACCCACTGCAAACACTCCAAAAGCCTTCAATACGCTGGTTAGTTGATCATCCGATGGAAAAAACACACCACCTATTATGTTTATTAAGTGGCCAAAAAGCATGTGGTCATACCACAATAAAGTGTTACAAATCAAACTTGAAAATATTACTTTTGTTATTTGCTGCATAATTTCCCTATAGCCTGTTTGATCTTAGAGGTTGTCCGGAAACTAGTAAATTCAAGCATATTCCCTCTTTAACATAACCCTACTCATAGCTAG
>NZ_JAPQLM010000068.1:0-928 GCF_028981765.1 Wolbachia endosymbiont of Drosophila seguyi | reverse complement strand
TTCTTTTGCCTTTTTTTTCATTTGGTAAATTTCTTAAATATTTATGGCTAAACGACAATCGTCATCCCGCAGCGGGATCTAGAGATACCGCGGCGGTATGACGTAGGGAAACCTTTCTTGGGTTAGCTATAAAACTAATCAGCATCTTGTTTAGCACATATAAATTAAGTTTCACAAATATAGTGCTAAACCTTGAAAATATGTTATAGCTACTTCTTCCAATTTAGTGGTGGGTTTTGACAGTACACATGTTATTTTACTAGCTACCAACTCAAGTGTCACAGAAGTTGCAATCATTTTAAATGTCACAGAAGTTGCAATCACTGCATTTATATTCTGTACTTTAACATTTACTCTACTTTCTATTAGAGGCTTTACCCCCCTTACATCATTACGTACAGCAGTATGATTTATTTCATTTTCAATTCCACTACTATGCTGCAACAAGATATCCCCATTAACTTTTATTTCAACATTTTTGTCACTACTACCATTGTTAAAATTTAATCCCTCATCTCTTCTACTTTGTCTTTTTTCTTTTAATTTTAATTCAGTTTCTCTTTTATCAAGGGTAGGAAATGGGATGTGAGTTTTTTCCTGACCATCTTGATTTATAGCTCTTGTTGTATTAAAAGCTTCGTTGCTTTTACATGATATTGTATAAGTAAGTGGTGTGTAGATTTTTTCTTCACTATCTGGATATTTTATAGTTATTGTTGCATTAAGAATGTCTTTCAGAATATCATTTTCTCTAGCTATGTCTAAAATTTTTTGAATAACTTTGCGATCATGTAATGCGGCAAGTAACTTATCAGTTACTTTTTGATTATTTTTATGTTTTATGGTTATTGTTGTGTTAAGAATGTCTTTCAGAATACCGTTTTCTTTAGCTACTCTTAACATTTTCTCAACAGCTATACTATCTTTA
>NZ_JAPQLM010000067.1:0-3472 GCF_028981765.1 Wolbachia endosymbiont of Drosophila seguyi | reverse complement strand
TAAGTTGCTTATAATCCTAATTATAGTTAGCCTTTCATAAGTAGCGATGCAACAAAGCCATCCCAGTGTCAGCTACTTTCATGACACCATTTGCTGTGCAGTTTACCTTCAAAAATGAATGTTCGTACAGCTATGGAATGAATCGCGGTATGACGTAGCTTCGCTATAGGCAATGAAGGAAATATTAACTATACTTCTTTTTACCATTGTTTATATTTCCTATTCACATATATTAATATTTTACTCACTTAAAGTAAGCTAACTACCGTTATTAATATTTTTGTAATAAAAATTATATATGGTGCATGTAATCAAATTAAGAGGAAGATTGTGGAAATTACGCCATCAATAAAAAAAGAATTGAAGCAAAGTACTCTATATGTTTGCCTAGAAAAATGCAAAAGTGCATTTTGGTTTATCTTTTGGTTTAGTGCGGGAATCAATTTATTAATGTTATTCCTACCACTTTATACCTCTCAAGTGCTTGATCGGGTGATATCGAGCGAAAGTGTATCAACACTAACTATGCTGACAATTATCACTTTATCTGCATTTGCATGTTCTGCAATGCTTGAAACTTGTCGATATTTAGCCATGGCAAAAATAGGTGATTGGATCGATAAAACTGCAACACCAGATCTGATAGTAAGGTCAATCAGGCTAACGTCAGTGCAGAGCTCAACTTCAAGTGGTGAAGCAATACGAGATCTCGGAGTGATAAAAAATTTCATTACAGGAAATGGTATATTCTCACTGTTTGATACTCCATGGTCGTTAATTTACCTTGTTGTGATTTTCATGATACATACCTCCACGGGGTTTATAGCTATTACTGGAATTATTATATTAGTCTCTATGGCAATATGGAATGAACTTGCCACTAAACGAATATTACAAGAAACCAACGAAGAAACTATACGGAATATCAATGCTATAGATGTTGCAACAAGAAATGCAGAAGTGGTTGAAGCTATGGGCATGTCAGAATTCATAGTCTCTGATTGGTGTAAACGAAATGATCAGAACCGAGCAATGCAGATTAAAGCACAAAATCGCTCTAATGTAATTACTGGAATCACTAAATTTTTGCGCTCAACTCTGCAAATATCAGTAATTGGAACAGGTGCATTACTTGCAATCACAGCTCATAAGACTGCCGGTAGCATCATCGCTGCTTCAATTTTAATGGGTAGAGTATTAGCACCATTTGACGCTGCGGTTCATACTTGGAAGTTTTTAAATCAGGCTAGAATGTCATATGGAAGGCTACAAAGACTTATATTAACATCGCCAAAAAGAGAGCAAACGATGGCTCTACCAGAACCTGAAGGAAAATTGGAATTTGATAGAGTATTTTTTACTCCTTATGGAAGCAATAAGCCGACAGTAAAAGGAATATCATTCATTATAGATCCTGGAGATGTAGTTGGTGTTATTGGTGCAAGTGCTTCTGGTAAATCCACTATCGCAAAATTAACTGTTGGTGTATGGAAGCCAATATCTGGTGTAGTCAGACTAGATGGCGCTGATGTATATACTTGGAATCGAGAAAATTTTGGTAATTATGTTGGCTACTTACCTCAGGATATTGAGTTATTTAACACTAGTGTCAAAGCTAATATTGCTCGCATGAGGCCAGATCCAAATCCTGAAGAAATAATCAAAGCAGCAAAAATTGCAGGAATACATGAACTAATACTAAGCTTACCAAATGGATATGATACAACAATAGGAGGTCCTGGAGGAGTAACGCTCTCTGGCGGCCAAAAACAGCTTCTTGGACTTGCCAGAGCTTTTTATGGTCACACAAAACTTTTAGTACTTGATGAACCAAACGCTAACTTAGATAGCAATGGAGAGGCATGCTTAATTAATGCAATTGGCATTGCAAGAAAACAAAATACTACTACTGTTATCATCACTCACAAGCTACCGTTATTGTCCGTAGTTGATAAGGTGATCCTCATGTCAGATGGTATCATTTACGCTATGGGACCAAAAGATGAGATTTTGAGCAAATTAGTTGCTCCATCATCAAGTACCACAGAAGATGAGCGCTCTTCAGCAAATGGTTAGTTTACTTACAATAAATTCTGTATCTGAAATAACAACTGTTCCAGAAAAATATATATTTCTTTACCATTAGAAATAATATTACAAGAATAGTAAATAGATTAATAACTCTTATTAATTAAAGTCAATCGGCAGATATAGCTAAAGTGGCTTAGGTTTACCTACAATTTGAAAAACAACAAATTCGTCTTAATGAATTTTCTTAATTTGCTATCTAAATAACTTAATATTAGTGGTAATTTTATAAAAAAATTATAATATAAATAATGTTGCTGCGAAAATTTATAACAATATTTCCCTCTAACGTTTAATGAATTTCAATAAATTGCCTTTTTAATTCTAGATAAGTATATGCTTTGTTAATATGTTTAGTTCAAAATCCAAAAGTAAGTTTATGCTTTCTATTGGAGAAGAAGGCATAATGTTACTATATTTTAAAAATAATACTTTAAATAAAAGGTATTTTGTTAAGGGCAAAAACGATAAAGCAGTTTCCGATTTAATTTCATGTCTTTCGTCAGATAAAAAAGCACCTTTATACCTGGTGCTTAATCATGCAGATCAAAATTACTCGCTACAGTTTATTACAAGGGCAAACAAGATTAGTGCCTATCTATCAGCAAAAACAAAGATGGAGCATTTTTCTCGTAATAATGACATAAGTTCAGTTTTTTTGGTTGAGAAGCCAAACAAATTCAATCAAAACTGGTGCTATCTTCTTGTTTCATCAAAAGCAAAGCATTTAGTAGAATATTGGTTGAATGTGTTTATTGAGATAGGCTCCAACTTTAAGGGAATATTAATGTTTCCTATAGAAATAAGTAATATAACAAAAAAGATTCTACATAAAGATCCTAATAATTGGAAAATTATAGTTGCTGCAACTAAAACGGGAGGCTATAGACAAGTGGTTCTTAAAGAGAATAAAATGGTATTTACGCGCTTAACATCATTTACTAATGATAATTTACCAGGAATTATCGCTGGTGGAATATATCAGGAAGTGCAAGATACTATTCGATCCTTAACTAAGTTTGGGTTTGAAAAAAATAACCCTATCGACCTTTGTATCATAGTGTCAGAAGATATCAAAGCTAGTTTATCAGTCATAAATTTTTCAGAGAACAGTGTGAACATATTAACTCCATATGAGTTAGGCAAACTATTAGGAGCAGAACTAGCTATAAGTGAAAAAGATAACTTTTGCGATACCATAATTTTGTTTCATAGCTTTAAGAATAAATTAGCAGCTATTTTTAATACAAAGGAAACTAAAGAATTTTATCTATTCAATTACCTTTATTTAAACTCTCCTCGAATTTTTCTATACTTCGCCCTGGTTTTAGTTATAACAAACACCCTTTGTTTGCTAAATTTGTATTCAAATTTCAATGTCGCT
>NZ_JAPQLM010000066.1:0-695 GCF_028981765.1 Wolbachia endosymbiont of Drosophila seguyi | reverse complement strand
ACTGGGATGACACCATAGGGGCACTGGGATGACATCATAGGAACACTGGGATGACACCATAGGGGCACTGCCGTCATAAAGGAACCAGTGTCAGCTACTTGAATGACATCATGGGGGCGCTGGCCTGACAACCGTCATCCCGCTGCTTGTTAGCGCCGCGGCGGTATGACGGTCCGCTGCTTGTTAGCGAGATACCGCGAATGAATCGCGGTATGACGGTGTAATGACGGTTAAGTAATTCGTTATCCCGCTGCTTGTTAGCGGAATCTGCTGTGGCGACATAAACTCAAATCATTTCAAATTTCAATCCAAAGAGGTATCATTATGTCAAACAACTTCAATTTTAAAGAATTTTTTAACCACTATGAAACAAATAGTACGTCAGATGATATACAAAGGTATTATTTGCTGTGGAAATCAGTAATAGCGCAGGCAATGATTGATGCAGCAAGTAATTGTAAAAAAACAGAAAGCTTGGTAGAAAAACGTAAGGCAATTTCTTGGTTGTCAGACTTTAGTCAAGATTTTGTGCACACATGTATATTGGCTGATTGTGATCCGGTATACGTAAAAAATAAAATACAGCCAACCTTAAAAAGCCTTACTAGATAAAGCCTTTTTATATACTTAGAGGTTGTCCGGAAACAAGTAAAAGGCTATAATATCTGAAATTTTAGTACGGGGTAAAGATGAGA
>NZ_JAPQLM010000065.1:0-963 GCF_028981765.1 Wolbachia endosymbiont of Drosophila seguyi | reverse complement strand
TGGGAATTACTATATGCGCTTCATATTTTGGATTTACAGGTATATTACTTTTTATTCCAATAATAGCAATGTTCAATGTATCAGTAGAATATGCAATCAATAAATATTTTAAAAGTGAGCTTTATAAAAACGGCTAACAGACCTTTTGCATAATCAATTTATGGTAAGAGGAGAAATGAGCCCAGAATACCTGACACATTTGAGGAGCGTAAGTAAATTTCTGCGCAAAAATTACTACCAGAAAGAGGTTACGTAAGAGGTTCAACGTGCAATTAAATTTATTTAACAACAATCAAGCTGATTATAGCCGGCAAAATTACATCATTTTAGATGAAAATAAGCACGTATATAATTCGGTAGTTAATGATTTATCTTGGAAATGTCTGATTCTTTTTGGACCTAAAAGCTCCGGTAAAACTCATCTTGCTCATATTTGGCAATCAATAAACGATGCAATCTTTATCAATGTGAATAACTTCGTAAGCGAGATTAGGTATAGCGATGCTTTTATTTTAGAAGACGTACAAAACATTAAAGATGAAGCCATGTTATTACATTGTTACAATTACATGAAAGAAAACGACAAGAGGCTGCTAATCACTTCTTCAATTTCACCAAAAAAGCTTAACTTCAAACTAAGAGATTTAAGTTCTCGAATATTATCAACTATCAGCGTAAAAATTTTGCCTGCAAGCGAGGAATTATTAAGAATTATGCTAATAAAACGATTTTCAGATAAACAGTTAAAAATTGATTTAAAAGTGATTAATTATATTTTAGCAAGAATAGAACGTTCTTTCTATAGCATTGATAAAATTATAGAAAAGATAGATAATGAATCTATAGGGTCAAATGTGACCGTTCCTTTTATTAGCACTTTATTAAAAAAAGATGCCATTTGATTTCTTCTTTTGTAAAGGTGTATATTAAAAATTTATTAACACCCATAACACTAACGTAATT
>NZ_JAPQLM010000064.1:0-866 GCF_028981765.1 Wolbachia endosymbiont of Drosophila seguyi | reverse complement strand
ATCTACTACTTCATTTATATATTCATTTAACTCAGATCCTTTAATAACTTCATATATTTTATCTATGACATCTTTAGTATTCAGGTTATTGTTTTCACTTAGAATTTGATAAGCTTGAGCATAAATTAAAAACAGCCCTTGTAGACTAAATTTTAAGTTAAAATATTTATCCAATGGTTCCTCTTTTTTTCTAATGAATTCAGACAAACCAAAATGATTTCTGTGATCCATAAAACGACCTAAGTCAGCATGTTGAAAGCTACCTAAAAAAATAAATAACGTCTCTAATAAATTACCCTTACCAACAATTTTTATTAGTTCTTCAATTTCTTTTATCATTGCTGAAACCTATAATGTTCTACTTTATAGTATAAGGGATACATGGCAAAATAGCAATAAATGTTATTAGACTTCTTGCATAACCCAAACTAAGTAGAAAAAGGTATAGCTATACCGCCGCGGCACTAACAAGAGATCCCGCTAACACGCAGCGGGATACTATCTACACCGTCATACCGCGATTCATTCGCGGTATCTCTCAACATAGATCCCGCTAACACGTAGCGGGATGACGAGACTTATCTTTATGCTGCCACGAACCGTCATACCGCCGCGGTATCTCTTAGCCCGCTAACAAGTAGCGAAATGACAACAATCCTACGTCATACCGCCGCGGCGCTAACAAGCAGTGGGATAACGAGACTTATCTTTATGCTGCCGCGAACCGTCATACCGCGATTCATTCGCGGTATCTCTCAGCCACTAACAAGAGATCCCGCTAGCGGGATGACGGTTGTCGTTTAGCTACAAACATTAAGAAATTTACCAAACGAAAAAAAAGGCAAAAGAAGCCCCGTGGTTGGCTA
>NZ_JAPQLM010000063.1:0-505 GCF_028981765.1 Wolbachia endosymbiont of Drosophila seguyi | reverse complement strand
TTCTCATCTTTACCCCGTACTAAAATTTCAGATATTATAGCCTTTTACTTGTTTCCGGACAACCTCTTAGTTAAGTTAGGTAAGTTTTTATAAATGTGGAGGGACAAATGACTTTAAGCAATGATGATTTATTAGTTAGTGCTGCAGGAGCAGGACGCCTTAGTGACGTTAGAGAACTTCTTGAGAAAGGGGCTAATATTGAAGCTAGAGATAGTGATGGTTACACATCTTTGCATAGGGCTGCTGAAGGAGGTCATTTAGAGATAATTAGATTTCTTATAGATTAAGGGGGCTAACATTGGAGCTAAAAATAAGGATGGTGGAAAACCTTTAGATGTAGCAAATACCTCTCGTCAGTCAGAAGTAGTAAACTTTTTAGGACCAAAGCAAAGTGAGTATGATAGACTTTTATTTGCTGCTGTAGAAAGTGGGAATGTTAGAGGTTGTCCGGAAACAAGTAAAAGGCTATAATATCTGAAATTTTAGTACGGGGTAAAGATGAGAA
>NZ_JAPQLM010000062.1:0-3151 GCF_028981765.1 Wolbachia endosymbiont of Drosophila seguyi | reverse complement strand
TTTTGTTTAGCAAGGCTTTCAGCCCTATCTTTAAATGCAGCAATTATTTTACTTTGTGTATACTTATATACTGAGTTTAATAAAGTGGAAAATGAGTTGGACTTAAACTTAAACTCTATATAAAACTTTACCATAGTTTTATTTTCATCTATGGGAATGAATTGCCATTCATTGTATAGATGTTTAAATATTCCATTTGATGATACAGCTTTTATCCAACCTTCATTTGTTCCACTTGGAGAAAGAGAAGTAACTTCTGATGTATATCTACCTTTAATTCCATGAAAAGCTGCGAGGAGATCCACAACCATTTGGTTGTTAATTTTTTCTTTTATATAAACGGCTTTGCACCAAGGAACAAAATCAGGATACCTTTCAACATCAATTACAATTTGGAATACTTCATTAGGCAAACATAGGAAAACACCCTGTTCTTTGTATTGATGAAGCATAAATGTTAAACCAATCAAAATAGGATCCGTATCTACCGTCAGCCTTAGTAGATTCCTGAGACTAAAGTTAAGGTGGGCATCGCGTATCAATTTCAACGAAATTAACAGAGGCAATTCCCTTGACTAGAAATTATCGCTCGGGAAATTTAACTTAACTCATAACGCATAGAACAGACCCTTAATTAATTGTAGATGATTTATACAAGGTGTGTCTATAGATATATTAAAGCTAGCGATTATTATTTAATCTTTATTAAACTTTGCATTCTAAGTATCATAGCTAATAAATATATCTTATGAACATTACTAAAGTTTTAACTATCATTGTTTTTATTGTAATTTCTTCAAGTGCTTACACTAATTGTACAGATCACAAAATTTTTGTGCATACTATGAAGCAACAAGTGGATGGTATATCTACAAAGGAGAATAAAAAAAACCGGGAATGTGTGCAAAAAAAGCTTCAGGAGGTCATTCAAAACAATGTTAACCTCAAAGGAATATCGCAATTCGTCATAGGAAAACATTGGGCTTTAGTTAAACAAAAAGAAAAAGAAGATTTTTTAAGAGAGTATGAAGTGTATCTTACGCGTTTGTGCGTTAAAATTTTATATAAATACATGCATGATAGTGAAATGATCATAATGAGTACAAAAGCAGTTGACGATGAAACTTGCTTAATTGGTACAAGATTTTCTTACGGTGATGAAGAATTTACAAATATTGATTTTAAAGTTACTAAAAATAACAGTTCTTTCTTGATAAGTGATGTTGTAATGAGTGGAATAAGTATTGCTATTAATCAACGTCATCAATTTAGTGAAAAAATCGACATGCATGGCATAGCAAGCGTTATAGCTGAATTAAAATGCAATAACAATCCATGATATATATGCCTCATTGGCCTAAGCCACTTGGTAGCAGGCCGAATGATTTTTCTCTTGATCGCATAAAAGGCTTTCTTAGCAAACTAGATAACCCCGAGAAAAAAGTGCCTCCCGTAATTCATATAGCTGGAACTAATGGGAAAGGCTCAACACTAGCATTTATAAGATATATAATGCAAGCAGCAGGGTATAAGGTACACGCATACACTTCTCCACATTTAGTGAGTTTTAATGAGAGGATAGTGATAGCCGGCAGCTATATCGACGATAATGAATTATATAGCTTATTAGAAGAATGTCGTGCAGTAATTGCAGAACAACCTATCACTCTGTTTGAAGCTGCAACTATTGCAGCTTTTTTAGCTTTTTCTCGTCATAAAGCCGATATAACTTTAGTTGAAGTGGGTATGGGTGGAAGGCTTGATGCAACAAATGTTATAGATAATCCGATTTTAACAATAATTACTTCCATTGCACTTGATCATACGGAATATCTTGGCCCTACTGTAGAAATTATAGCAGGTGAAAAGGCTGGAATAATGAAACCTAATGTTCCTTGCGTAATAGCACCGCAAGAAAAATCTATAGTGAACACGCTAGAACACCACGCAATAAATAAGAAATCTCCCTTGTATAGAGGAGGTCTTGAATGGAATTGCAAAAAAAAGAACAACAAAATGGTTTTTCAATCAGCTATTCAATCAATAGAATTTCCTTTGCCATCTTTAAAGGGTGATCATCAGGTGATTAATGCAGGCAATGCTATTGCAGCATGTAGTATTTTAAGTGGAAAGTATGAATTTGATATTGGAGAAGAGGATATCACTTCAGGTTTACAGTGCACTTATTGGCCTGCACGGCTAGAGTCTATAAAAGAAGGTAATTTAATTTTCCTACTACCGAAAGATTGGCAATTATTTTTAGATGGTGCACACAATAATGATGGTGCTAGAGTACTATCTCAGTGGGTAAAAGATAATTTTGCTGAAGGTATTTATATGGTTTTTGGTGTTACTAGTAACAGAAATGTGGAAGAGTTCTTAGAGCACTTAAAGCCATATATCAAGCTACTATGTGCGGTTTGTGTTAAGTCTGAACCTAAAGCAACAAATACAAATTTGATTAGGGAAAAAGCCAATAACATAGGAATAAAAGCAGTTGAATGTGAATCAATTGGCGATGCAATATCAAATCACATATTAAAAGCCTCTACCCAAAACGTCAAAACCATACTAATCTGTGGCTCATTGTTCCTAGCTAGAGACTTCGCTATGGAGAATAGCTAACTTTGATGATATTAACTGATCGATGGGGAAATAACTTTGATTGCTCATAGTACTGCTTGGCTTTTCGTTATCGACTTCTATAAACTGATCATCACCTTTAAATTGCTCCTCAATTGAATTTATAGCTGTCTTTTTGAGAATATAATTACTTGCAGCATTTAAAATAGGTGAAGTAACAATTAAAAGCGTGAATGGTAATGAAAGTAATAAGCCGGATAACATCATAGAGTTAGTTATACCAAAGCCGTTGGCAACTAAATCTAATCCCATACCGAAAAACATTAAAGATGTACAGATTGTGTTGCTCAAAATAACTGAATTTTTTAGCCACTTTAATTTAGTCCTATCACTCTTTGAAAAATTTTCGCATTCTTGGTCAAAGTTAAACAATAATAAAATATTAGTCTGATGATTAAACTCTTTCCCATTTCTAGTATCAATGCTCTTAACAGCTAGATTTAAAATAGATCCTGCTAACAAGGGAGCAAGAAAATCTACTGCTATTGGTACATTAGAAGAAATACCA
>NZ_JAPQLM010000061.1:0-539 GCF_028981765.1 Wolbachia endosymbiont of Drosophila seguyi | reverse complement strand
GCTAACTTTATTATTGGTGCTTTTTCTGCTATTTTCCTTAAGTCTTCTTCCGTAGTTTCATCTGCATATTGTTGTATAAGTGAAGAAGGTCGCCCCTCCTCACTCGACTTCAAAACCGTACGTGAGACTTTGCGCCTCATACGGCTTCTCTCCAATTTGGAGCTTTTCATGCACACCTCCTGTGTAATTCATCGTGACAATGTCCATGTAACAAAGATAAGTTTTTGATCATGTTGTTTCGTCTATTCCGGTCTTTGTGATGTATTTCTATTGTATCATCACTTTTAAACCATAGTCTACAATTATCACATTTACTTTGTTGTAACTTCAATAGTTTTATTACTCTTAATGGCTTATCTGGTATTTTTCTCAGACGTTTACCCCAATAAACCCAATCACCATCATATGGAGATCTGGTTTTTTGCACTTTGATATGTCGTTTAATAACATGATCGCTGTGTATAATAAAATGTATCTTGTTACTTGTCATAAAACGCCAGTTATCGTTATTATACTTTTTAAAGTATTTTCTTTTTATC
>NZ_JAPQLM010000060.1:0-670 GCF_028981765.1 Wolbachia endosymbiont of Drosophila seguyi | reverse complement strand
GGTTGCCGGCTAAGCTTTACCCGTGTTGGATTTTCACCAACTGTTCCTTACGCACTTCTTGGCGCACACATTTTGCCAACCCCCTTATTATGATGTGTAGTACAATGATACAAATTAAGAATTCCCCCATCCTGTGCTGGTTCTTCGATCTGAAATCCTACTTCTACCTGATCACAACCAATGTTAATTTGTCCTATTAATGCTTTAATAATGCCGCGCTTAGTTTGCCAATCTAGCTGTTCCAGGTTCGATTTTACACTAGAATAAAAATTCTTTATGCTATTTATAATAAGACTTATTCCTTTTTCTACTGCCTTCTGATCAACTACCTTTTTTTTCTCTTCTTCTATCCCTTGTAAGCGTTCTTTCATTTTTCTCATTGTCTGTTTAAATTCTTCCTCGCTTATATATCCTTTCTCTCCTGCATTTTCTTGACTATAATAATCTTCCATTAATTTTTCGATACCTTCTTTTATTTGATTTTCTCTTCTTGCAAACTTTTTCTCTGATGATTCATCATTTTTATTTTCTAATACTCTACGTTGGTATTCCTTTTTTATCATCTCTGGGTTTTTTAGTACATCTTTCACCTTTTCCCATACTGACCTTACCCAGAAAAAGTGGAGAGAAAGAAAGGAGTTTTTTCGGGTAAAATAAAATTTTGGAGGAT
>NZ_JAPQLM010000059.1:0-5344 GCF_028981765.1 Wolbachia endosymbiont of Drosophila seguyi | reverse complement strand
AAGTAATCCTTACCTTTTAATCTGCAGATTGGCGAAAGCAAATACAATAGCTTCACTATCATGATAAGGGAGCTGGCGGAGTTTGTCAAGGGATTTTTGACGAAATGATTTTGAAAGCAAAGAGCGGGAGAAGGGGTTCGAACCCTCGACCTCAACCTTGGCAAGGTTGCGCTCTACCAACTGAGCTACTCCCGCAATTAAATTAACCTAAATTTACTTAATTATAGGCATATACAGCGATTTGTAAACCCCGTGTACACGAAAAATGTGAGAGCCCATAAATTTGCGTGGTTCCTTCTATGATCTTTTCGTATACTTAAGACTCATTTTTGATTATCATAGGTTTTCAATTGTGCCAAAAAATGTATTAATTTTATGGGAATATTTTTATATAAAGACGACTTGCCAGCTAGTTCAATACCAGATGATATAAGGTCTATAGCTGTTGATACCGAGGCAATGGGGCTACTTCATAGCAGAGATAGATTATGCCTTGTGCAGCTCTCTTTTAATGATGGCAACGCTCACTTAGTTCAACTCAAGAACGATTATACAGCGCCAAATTTAAGAAAAATATTAGAGGATAAAAATATAACTAAAATATTTCACTTCGCGCGATTTGATGTGAGCATAATACGTTATTACTTGGAAACTTGGGCACTTCCGTGCTATTGCACAAAGATAGCTTCACGTTTAGTTCGCACTTACACAGATAATCATAGCTTAAAAGAGTTGTGCTTAGAGCTGCTTGATACCAAACTAAATAAGCAGCAGCAATCTTCTGATTGGGGAAATGAAAATTTAACAGACAAACAAAAAAGTTATGCTGCATCTGATGTTTTGTATCTCCACAGGATAAAGGAAAAGCTAGACTTAATGCTGGAGCGTGAAAATAGAAAAGAATTGGCCCAAAAGTGCTTTGAATTTCTTCCTACTCGTATTGAATTAGACTTAATGGGTTGGGAAAACGTGGATATCTTTAACCACCAGATGTAATAGAAGTTTTTTGTTTGTGCAAAACACTTTAGGGCAATTTTTCAAGCTCTGCGGTAAGAATTTAGTTGATTAACTGCTAATAGATACGCTATATTTTACAAGCAATCGTTTTAAGTTTAGGTATTTTATGAGTGATGATATTACACCGGTAAATGATCAAAATTTCAAATCTGAAGTCACTGACTATAAAGGGTTTGTTCTGGTAGATTTTTGGGCAGAATGGTGTGGGCCATGTAAAAGTCTAATGCCGCGTATTGAACAGTTGGCTAAAGACAGAAAAGGCAAGATTAAGATCTGCAAGTTCGACATAGATGAAGGGACTGAAGTGCCAAGTAAGTATGGGGTTCAATCTATACCTACTTTGATTATATTTCAAGATGGTAAGGAAATTGCACGCAAAATTGGTGCAACAAATGATCTGCTAAGTTGGGTTGATAGTGAAATAAGCTAATAGACAAATTTGCTTTTGTGTGTATTATAAATATTGATAAAAGGGATTGTAGCTCAGTCGGTTAGAGCAGTTCGCTCATAACGAATTGGCCGTAGGTTCGAGTCCTACCAATCCCACCATTGTTAGCATGATCGTAACAACGAGAAAACTATAGTATATGAACTATATATTAATGTAATGGGGGAAATGATGGAATTTACTAAGTCTCTCAATAACAAGTTAGATGAATTGCACTTACTAAATCATCCATTCTACCAATCATGGAATACAGGAAGCTTAAGCTTGCAAGCTTTACAAACCTATGCTAAAGAATATTATCACCATGTTGCTGCGTTTCCTCGTTACATCAGTGGTATACATTTTCTGTGCCCAGATCTAAAAATGCGACAGGTTTTACTTGGTAATTTAATAGAAGAGGAACAAGGTGATGAAAATCATCCAGAGTTATGGAAACGTTTTGCTGAAGGGCTTGGCGTTGCGCGATCTGATCTTCGTGAAAGTGCACAGATTAAGGAGACACAAGAATTAATTGATGGTTACTTTGACATTGTAAGATCAGGTTTTGCAGCAGGTCTTGGAGCCTTGTACGCTTACGAACGTCAAACTCCAGAGGTTTCCAAGTCTAAAATTGAAGGTTTAAAAAAACACTATTCAATAAGTGATGAGCGTTCTCTTCAATTTTTTACGGTCCATATGCATGCTGATGAATGGCATTCTGAGGAATGTGCAAATCTTATTGAAGATCTAGATGAAAAAGAGCAAGATAAAGTTATGCAGGGTGCTCAAAAGGGAGCAAGGCTCTTGTGGGGTTTTCTTGATGGAATGATGAATGCTAGCGTGTGTTAGTAGTTGTAAGTAGCTTAAACTCAGTGATGTTGGAATGCAATGTCTGCATGTAATCTTCTTATATCTGACTTACGGCTTTGGGTTCATTTAGGCTATAGTGCAGAAGAGAAGTATCATTCTCAATTAGTTAGTGTTAATATTGATTTTACCTTTAAATCCCCCCCTTTAGGACTTACAACTGACCGGCTTGAGGATACTATATGCTACTTGGAGGTAGTTCAGAGTATTCAATCTCTCGTTCAAAGCAAGCAATTCAACTTAATCGAGCATTTAACTCATGATATATACAGGACCATTAATAACCTTGTGATGCAAAAAAAGCTTATTATTTCTTCTATAGGCGTAACTATTCACAAAGTTGCACCACCTGTCCCCAGTGTGCATGGAGGTGTTTTCTTTACTTATCGTAATGCGTTGCAAGAATGATTTACATTTCTGTTGGCTCAAATATAGGAAATCGCTTTTCCCATTTACAAAAGGCTGCTCAGTTACTGCAGGAGCGCTATTTTAAAAATTTAAAATCTTCAATTATTCTGGAAACTAAGGCTATTTTACCAAATGATGCTTCACCTGGGTGGGACAGGCCATTTCTAAATATGGTTGTGTATGGCAGTTGTTCTTCTTCTCCTGAAGAGCTGTTAAAGGGCCTTAAACAAATTGAATGTGACATTGGCCGTCTGCAGGTCTATGAAAAATGGGCACCTCGCGTTATTGATTTGGATATTTTGTTATGGGATGACCTGACACTTGATACACCCTACCTTAAGATTCCTCACCCAGAATTGATAAACAGACCATTTTTGCTTCACTTGATGACAATGCTGAACCCTATGGCAGTAGTTAACAAAACGTTTGGTACTGTTAACCCTAACATTAAGGATTGCTTTTTAAGGAGTTTTACGCTTTCACCAGAGCTTGTAGGTATTGTCAATATTACTCCTGATTCATTTTCAGATGGTGGTCTTTATTATGATGCAGATCAAGCAACCAAGCAGGCACTGCGGCTGTTATCAGATGGTGCAAGCATAGTTGAACTTGGTGCTCAATCAACAAGACCTGGCTCCTCAATACAAACTCCAAAAGCAGAATATGCACGCTTAAAACCAGTGCTTGATAATCTCAATCAGTATATGAAAGTTGGTGACATTAAAGTCAGCATTGATAGTTTCTGGCCAGATGTTATTTTGAATGTTTTGGAGCACTACAACATTGCCTGGGTAAACGATCAGAAGGGAGATCTAGATGATAATACCTTAAAAGCGATTGCTAGCAGTGGATGCAGTATCGTTATTATGCATTCACTCTCCATACCACCACATAGTGACAACATTATCCCAAGTGACATTGATCCAATTGATACCATAAATAATTGGGCAGAAAGGAACATTAATAGATTACTAGCTCTAGGTTTTGATCAAAGCTCGATCATTATTGATCCTGGTATTGGTTTTGGCAAATCTATGTACCAGAATATCCAGATTTTACGCAGTATAGAAACGTTACAAAATTTTGGCTGCAAAGTTCTGGTTGGCCATTCTAGAAAGTCATTTATTTCTTCTTTTTCTACAGAACCTGTCTTTAACCGAGATTTAGAAACAATTGCTACATCATCTGTATTACACAACAAGGTTGATTTCCTTCGAGTGCATAATGTGCGTGATCACATGCGATTTTTTGTAGCTCAAGCTGCTTTACAGGGATGATAGTTATCGGAATTATGGCTGTTGATCCCAAGGGGGTAATTGGAATAAATAATGGATTGCCCTGGCATTATCCAAGTGAGTTAGATCATTTTCGTCAGGTGACTGAAAAACAAGTTATTGTTATGGGGAGAAAGACATTTGAAACTATGCCTCAAGACATATTAGGGAATCGTATCCCTGTTGTTTTTTCTCGTGACAAATTAAATTCTTGTTTTAACAGAGGAGTAAAATGCACTATTATTTCTTCTATGCAAGAGTTTTTGTCAATCCAAAGTAATTCTAAAGTCTTCATGATTGGTGGAGCACAAATAGCGCATCTTTTTTTGGAGTATGATCTAATCTCAGAATTTATCATAACAGAAATTCACAAACCCTATAAAGGTGATGTATATTTCAACTTAACACTTCTTGATGGATGGCATAAAACTATTCTCACCAAAACGAAAGATTATACTATATGCAAGCTGACACGTTAATATGCATGTTGAAGCAATTTATACCCACCGCATTGAATGTGGAGAAGTATTAGAGCAGGTTCTTGATCGCTATGTTTCAGAGTTGCTAAGAGAGGAAGTTGTTCTTGCTGTCACATCAAAAATCATTTCTATTTGTCAAAAACAAGTGGTTTGCAAAACTGCTTGTTCTAAAGAAGAGCTAATCAAAAGAGAAGCTGATGCAATTGTTGATGTAGACCATAATTCTTACGGCATCTATTTAACAATCAAAGACAATATCTTAATTCCATCTGCTGGTATTGATGAATCAAATGGTAATGAAATGTATATTTTATACCCAAAGGATGTTCAGAAAACAGCTCTATCAATATGGAACTATCTCAAGACAAAACACTGCATAAAACATCTTGGTATTTTGATTACAGATAGTAACATAACACCTATGCGCCTTGGGGTTACGGGCGTTGCTCTTGGTTGGTGTGGATTTGAACCATTTTATTCCTATATAGGCAAGCCAGATCTTTATGATCAACCACTGCAAGTAACACAAGTCAATCTTCTTGATGCGCTGGCAACGTCTGCTGTTTTAGTTATGGGAGAAGGGGCGGAGCAAACACCAATGGCAATAATTAGTGGCGCACCAAAGATTCACTTTCTTACTCGTCCGCCAACTACAGAAGAAGAAAAAAGTGTGAAGATATCTATGGAAGAGGACCTTTACTCTCCTCTCCTCATGCGAGCCCGCTGGTTAAAGAGTTAAAGAGGAACTTAAAAATTTGCTATTAGACTTCTTACATAACCATATAACATTGGGAATAGAAACAAAAAACTTACTTGACACCCTTCGCCAGCGCCCTTATCATGATAGTGAAGCTATTGTATTTGCTTTCGCC
>NZ_JAPQLM010000058.1:0-3059 GCF_028981765.1 Wolbachia endosymbiont of Drosophila seguyi | reverse complement strand
ACTGCTTGTAGTAATTTAGACGGACTGTTGAAAAAGTAAGAGGAAATAAGTAAAGTTAGGACAGAGAGTAAGAGCTTTAACATAGTTGTCATATTTTTCTTTAATTAACCCTAGTGTCCAATTTATCCACCATTCCTTCACATGAGGTGTTTCTAACCATTTTAATAACAGTAAAAAATGTTTTCTTTCAACGCTTTAAATGTGATATTTTTATTCATTAATTAAAAATCTCAAATGTTACTACCATTTCTGTTAATCCTGTCTCTCATTGCCAAGTTCATTGAAATTGACATTTCCGTACCTAGTTTTCCTGATATGGTGCACTATTTTAACGTACCGGAAGGCATAATTCAATTAACTATTGCTTATAATTTCCTAGGCTTTTGCATAGGAGGGTTGTTTTTTGGTCCATTGTCTGAATGCTATGGCAGAAGGAGAATTATGATCATAGGTAACACTTTGTTATTAATCGGCGCTGTTGGTTGTGTTTTTGCACCGTCGATTTTTTGGCTTTTAATCTCTCGCTTTGTTCAGGGCATTGGTGTTAGCACATCTGTAGTTGTGTTTGCAATCGTTGCAGACAGCTACAAAGGCGACGAAGCGGTGAAATTTATTGGAATCATGAATTCTGTTCTTACAGTTGTCATGGCAATTGCGCCAGTGTTAGGCAGTTTCATCAATGAAATTGTAGGATGGCGTGGTAATTATGCAACTGTTGCAATACTTTGTTTGATCTCTTGGGTTTTGCTGCTTTTAGCGTTACCAGAAACAAAAAAGAACCGCGATATTTTCAGTTTGAAAAAAACGATGAAAGATTACAGAAAACTACTATCTAATCCGAGGTTTGTTACGTTGTCTTTGATGTCAAGCCTCTTTTCTGCTGCGTATATGTCATTCATTACTTGTGGACCTTTTCTGTATATGAAGACTTTTGGTTTATCTAGCACTATTTATGCACTACATCAAGGTGCAATAGTTGGGTGCTTCTCACTCATCAGTCTATTTGCTGGCAAAATCTTGCAGAAACTTGGAGCAATAAAGTGTGTAATTTCTGGTACGAGCGTGGGTGCTATTGGGTCTCTATTGCTTGTAATATTCAGTATAATTGTACCCCACTCTTTCTACTTAGTAACACTGTCTATGATTATTTTTTCTATCGGTTGTGCAATTTTCCAGCCAGTGATTTTTAATGCATCAATAAATGTTTTCCCTGAAATTAAAGGCACAGCTTCTTCTGCAGTCTCGTTCATTAGAGCTTTTATCATGGCTATTTTTATCGGCTTAACAAGCTACATTTACAATGGTCAAACAATTAGTGTAGCTGTTCTTGTTTTATCCGCGATAGTACTAGAACTTGTTTTTACTGTCTATCTATTGCGTTTAAAAGATCCTATGTAATTAATAAAGATATTCCATTGTAGGCTGCTAACTTTCCCCTGCCAATCTTTCTGCTTCATTACGTGAGATTAATGCCTCAATAAATTCATCTAGTTCGCCTTCTTTTATAATCTGCTCTAGCCGATGTGAAGTTAGATTAATTCTGTGGTCTGTTATTCTTGATTGTGGGAAATTATATGTTCTTATGCGCTCGGAACGATCACCAGAGCCAATCTGACTTTTCCTCATTGTTGACCTTTCCATTTCTTTTTTTTGTCTTTCAATTTCGTATAGCCTTGCCCTCAATACTTTGAGCGCTTTAGCTTTATTTTTATGCTGCGATTTTTCATCTTGCTGTATCACAACTATCCCTGTTGGCAAGTGGGTGACCCTTACTGCGCTGTCAGTTGTATTCACTGATTGCCCTCCAGGACCACTGGATCTATAAACATCTATTCGTAAGTCTTTTTCTTCTATTTTAAAGTCAACTTCTTCTACTTCAGGTAATATCGCAACAGTAGCGGCAGAGGTATGCAACCTTCCTGAAGATTCAGTTTCTGGCACTCTCTGTACTCTGTGCACTCCTGATTCAAATTTCAACCTTGCAAAAACTTCTGTTCCATTAATGAGTGCAGAAGCTTCCTTATATCCACCTATACCTGTATTAGAAATGCTTATTGGCTCGAACTTCCAATTTCTTCTTTCTGCATATTTTTGATACATACGAAATAACATTGCTGCAAATAATGCTGCTTCTTCTCCGCCTGTACCTGCTCTAATTTCTAATATTGCATTTCTTGAGTCATCTTCATCTTTGGGCAATAATGCTAACTTTAATTTTGCTTTTATTTTTGGTAATAATACCTTGTGCTTTTCGAAAAATTCTTCTTTTGCTAACTCTTTTATATCACCTTCGCTGTTTTCATCTTTCATTATTTCTTCTAAGTCTGAAATTTCCTCTTTCAGCGTGTTATATTCATCAATTATCTTGATTATTGGCCTGAGCTCAGAGTATTCCTTTGAAAGGGTAATGAATTCTTTTTGACTTAAATTGGTAGGATTTTTCAAATTCCTCTCTATATCATTAAATTTTTTCTTTAAGTCTTGTAAATTATTTTCCATATCCATATAGCACAGATCTAGCTAAGTAATATATACTGAAATAAAAAATTTCTTATATCAAGCAATAACACTATAATATACCTACTACCTTCTAGTTGAATATAATGGCAAAACAGATAACATCAAACTGCAATTTCATATTTGGAGCTTCGGATATAAAATCATTACCAAATGAGTCGGCTCCAGAGATTGCGTTTGCTGGTAGATCAAATGTAGGAAAATCCAGTCTGATCAACTTACTGATAAACAGCAAAAAAGCTGCCAGAGTTTCCTCTAAACCTGGATGCACTAGACAAATAAATTTTTACTCTATGTACGATGATAAGTTCAGACTTGTTGATCTACCAGGGTATGGCTACTCTCATGCAGGCAAGGAGGAAATTATACAATATTTAAACTTAATTGAGTATTATCTAATTCAAAGAGAAAATCTAAGAAGAGTGTTTGTGTTGATAGATAGCAAGGTAGGATTAAAAGAAATAGACAAAGACTTCATTTATTGGTTAATATATAATAACATTAACTTTAACATTGTGCTAACAAAAATAGATAAAGTAAGT
>NZ_JAPQLM010000057.1:0-4458 GCF_028981765.1 Wolbachia endosymbiont of Drosophila seguyi | reverse complement strand
ATTACCTCCCACTTTTTTAAATAATTCTTCTTGTTGGCGAAATGCTGACCTCCAATCTGTTCCTGTTCCTTTAGGAAGAAATAAGAACTGATACATCTGACCAAAGCCTGTGTTATTTACCTCTTTTATATGCTCTACCATTCACCACACCCATTAACTATTTTTAAAAATTTTACCTATATTATCATAAAAAATATAGTTGTAAATACCTTAATTGAGATTTTTTTTATTTTATCTTTTTTAAGCAAATAGTTAGATCTTTTTGTAAATTTTTATAACTTGCTTGCATAATGTTTCTATGAGTTAGTATTATGTAGTAGTGCCCTATATTACTTATATTTAAAATGCTAATTTTAGCAAGCATTCGTAGTTGCCTTTTTATTTTATTTCTTTTTGCTGCTTTTCCGGTTTTTTTACTGATAGCCAGACCTACTCTAATAGTATGAATGTACTTTTCAGGTTCTCTTTCTTTTATAGCGTACAGTGATATATAAAGCCCACGATAAAAAAGACTGTTGAGTGCTAACTTATTTTTGAAAGCAGAAGAAAAATCTTTTTTTTTATACTTACTATGCGCATAATTTGTTACACCCTAATGAACGGCGCCTATTAAGGATTTTTCTTCCAGCTCTTGTTGCCATACGTAAACGAAATCCGTGTCTGCGCTTTCTTATCAAATTTTTTGGTTGAAGTGTTCTCTTCATTGTTTTTATATTAATATAATTATTTATTTTAAATTGTTTTACTTTATTGTCAAATAATGGTGAACTTGTATGACATTTTCGTAGAATAAAATTTGATGCATGGAAGAATGAATTCGGTGATAGTCATACCTGTCTTACTAATCCTTTTATTTTGTTTTAGTAGGTTTCAAGAAGTAAATAAGGTTAAATCTTATCTATATCTTAGTTGTGTATGGATGCTAACTTGGTTGTTAGTATTCTATAATAATTGTTTTGTAACTTTTATTTCTATAGCGTTACTTTTTTTCATGCTTGCTTTTATCTTTAAAAATAAAAGAAATAAGATAATAAAACTTTCGTTATTTGTGGCTTTGGCCATATCATTTTTTATCACTTTATTTATAATGCTGTCTATTTTTATTCAATCCATTAGTTTTTTTAATAAAGTAGCTATTTCAGAATTCTTGTTTTGCTTGAAATGGGGCCACAATGTAGTCACTATCAATGAAGAGAAGATAGGATGTTTTGGTATAGCGCCGCTTTTAGTTGGTACATTACTTATAACTATTATAGCAATGTTAGTTGTCGTTCCGCTTGGTTTATTTTCTGCAATATATATTAGTGAATATGCGAGTGAGAAAGTGCGTTATATTGTTAATACAACTTTGCAAGTTTTGTCTGCTATTCCTACGGTTGTATATGGATATTTCGCGGTTGTGTTTTTGTCTTTCTTTATAAAGCAGGTAGCAAATTTTTTTGGTTTAAGTATACACTCAGAAAGTGCCTTAGTTGCCGGTTTATCGATTGGGATAATGATTCTTCCTTTTATTATTTCTTTACTCGAAGATGCCATAAGATCTGTTCCAAAAAGCTTGCGTTATGGCTTCATGGCACTTGGTGCAACTCCAGCGGAAACTATATGGCATATAACAATACCTTATGCAATGCCTACAATTTTAAGTGCAATTTTATTGTCAATTTCAAGAGTGATAGGTGAAACAATGATTGTGCTAATGGCTGTGGGAATCAACGCAAATTTGACTTTTAACCCTCTTAATTCAGTTACTACCATTACCGTGCAGATCGCTACATTACTTACCGGAGATCAGGATTTCAATAGTGTACAAACTCTTGCTGCTTATGCGCTTAGTTTAGTATTGTTTATTATTACTTGGCTATTAAATGCATTTGCATTGTTTGTAATGAAGCGTAACTAGTAAGCGTTTTAATGTTGCAAAGTTTCTATTAATAATATAAAATTTATTTTCTTTAGAAGTTCTTTTATGGAATTATAGTGTTAGGTGATAAAAATAAAGAGATGAGTATAGGTAGAGCGATTAAGGTAACTCAAGCAGTTGTTGATATAAAATTTGAAGGTGAATTGCCTAAAATATTTAATGCTTTAAAAAGCAAACTAAAATATAAGGATAAGGAGCTGGTTTTAGAAGTTTCGCAGCATATAGGTGACAATATAGTTCGTTGTATTGCTATGGATAGCACAGATGGCATGTCAAGGGGGGATGAATTTGTTGATACAGGTGCACCAATATCGGTGCCAATTGGGCGTTCAACTTTAGGAAGGATTTTTAATGTTGTTGGAGAGCTTATAGATGAGTGTGGTCCACTGAAGGGAAAGTATAACTTAGAGCCTATACACAGAGCACCTCCAAGTTTTACTGAACAGAGAATACAGGAAGAAGTTTTAGTTACGGGAATAAAAGTTATAGATCTTCTTGCACCTTATCTTAAAGGAGGAAAAATTGGCTTATTTGGTGGAGCCGGTGTTGGTAAAACAGTCCTAATAATGGAATTAATTAATAATATAGCAAAAGCTCATAAAGGATTTTCTGTGTTTGCCGGGGTAGGGGAGAGAACGCGTGAAGGTAACGATCTTTATCACGAGATGATCACTTCAAATGTAATAAATATAAATGAGCATGAAAAATCTCAAGCTGTTTTGGTTTATGGTCAGATGAATGAGCCTCCTGGAGCAAGGGCTAGAGTTGCTTTAACAGCACTTACTATGGCAGAGTATTTTCGTGACCGTGAAAACCAAGATGTTCTATTTTTTGTGGATAATATCTTTAGATTTACACAAGCTGGTTCTGAAATTTCTGCTTTACTTGGAAGAATACCGTCAGCTGTTGGTTATCAGCCAACCCTTGCAACTGATATGGGTGCAATGCAAGAAAGAATAGCTTCAACAACTTCTGGCTCTATTACTTCTGTGCAAGCTATATATGTTCCTGCGGACGATTTGACTGATCCAGCCCCAGCAACTACATTCTCTCACCTTGATGCAACCACAGTGTTGTCAAGGCAAATAGCTGAAATGGGAATATACCCTGCTGTTGATCCACTTGATTCAACTTCTCAGTCTTTATCTGCTGAAATCATTGGTGAAGAACATTATAATGTAGCTTCTGAGGTGAAACGTATATTGCAAACTTATAAATCACTGCAAGATATTATCGCAATACTTGGTATGGATGAGCTATCTGATGAAGATAAAATTATTGTTGATAGGGCTCGGAAGATTCAGAAATTTCTTTCTCAACCTTTTCACGTTGCAGAAATATTTACTGGCATGCCTGGTAAATTTGTTTCACTTTCTGATACTGTTTCCAGTTTTAAAGGGATTGTTGAAGGCAAATATGATCACTTACCAGAGGCTGCTTTTTATATGGTGGGGAATATAGATGAAGCAATAAAAAAGGCTGAATTAATACAAGCTGAAGCTAAATAAAAGTTAAAGATTATGAATACTTTTAAAGTGCAATTTTTCTCTCCTGATGATCAAATTTCATTCAGTGGAGTGGTTTCTCTTTCAGTAACTGGGCTCGAAGGGGAGCTTATGATTTTAGCTCACCATGCTCCTTACTTAATTTATTTATTGCCTGGTATGATTACTGTTAAAATGAGTAACCAAACAGAAAAGAAGGTTGTAATTGATAGTGGCGTATTAGAAGTTGCAAATAATAATTGTAGCATTATAACAAGTCAAATTCAGGTTTTTGATCGTGCAATTCATGATGAGAAATCGTTTAAAAATAAGAGAATTAGTATATATTTAAGTTATCTTGATGAGAAGTTTCTTTCTTAGTTATTTTAGGCAAAAAGTCAATTATCATTCAAGTGGCTATAAGATTTTTGCTCAGGGGGCTCTTTTTTGTCATCCCAGAAACCCCGGGGTGTCATCCCAGTGTCGGAGTACTTTAGGTGTATGATCCCAGGGTGTGATGGTATGGGACCATACACCTAATCAAATAAAAATTAAAGAAGGAGAGTTGGTTGTAACGGTTGGAGATAACGACTTTGTTTTACCTGGAATTTACGTTGGATAAACTACAAAAAATAACAGGTAAAAATCAACGTAAATTTAAGATAAATCGATTTTATTAGTATTATTAAATCAAAATCTGTTTTTAATTAATCAATAATACTTTTTTACATATTTTCATCCCCTTTCATGGATTTTTTAATTTTATAGATGATATCTAATATTATTAGAAGCATTGTAAAATATCTTATGAGAAAAGTTATAAAATATATTAGCATTATTGGTATTGCATGTTTAGTATTGTTATTTTTTATATCTAATGTGGAAACACGCGTAAAAACACAGGAAGAACAATTATTCCTAGCTGTAGAAGATGGTAATGCACAAGAAGTAAAACTATTACTCAAAAATGGTGCAGACCCAAATTGACCTTACCCAGAAAAAGTAGAGAGAAAGTTAAGACGTTTTTATCATGAGAATAAATTGTGCAGGAAT
>NZ_JAPQLM010000056.1:0-547 GCF_028981765.1 Wolbachia endosymbiont of Drosophila seguyi | reverse complement strand
AGAGAGTGACAACTAGCTAACACGGGGTTTCTTTTGCCTTTTTTTCTGCTTAGTAAATTTCTTAAACATTCAAACTAAGGTGAGTTGCATTCAAAAGCAGCTAAATTGCAGTGTTTAAGACTTAAAAAACGCCAATACTGAAAATAGACAATGACCAGGGCTTCTTTTGCCTTTTTTTTCGTTTGGTAAATTTCTTAAATATTTATGGCTAAACGACAACCGTCATCCCGCTACTTGTTAGCGGCTGAGATACCGCGAATGAATCGCGGTATGACGGTTCGCGGTGACATGACGATCAGCCTTGTCATTCTAGCGCGTGGCGCTGGAATCCAGACTTTAACTGATATGATTACAGAAAGAGAATTTATTAGGTAGTTATAGACACTGAAAGTGGTAAAACTTACCACTTTCAAGTAAAGAAAACTACGTTTACGCCTTCTATAATTTCTATGGATTATTCACTACTGCACCGTCTTCACAAATCACACCTCCTGGTGTTATTTTTGAAACGACTACAGGAGCGCCAAAAAACACAGCAGTAAATGCA
>NZ_JAPQLM010000055.1:0-1488 GCF_028981765.1 Wolbachia endosymbiont of Drosophila seguyi | reverse complement strand
ATTATTTTATTTTCTCTTTTAAAAACAAACTCCTCTGGTTCTGGCTGCCATCCAGAAAGACAAAGCATTTTACTGTTAGAATTTCCTTTATACTTTACTTCTATTTCCGGCTGCCCAGAGTTATTAAATTCACATTGAATAGATTTGTCTTTTAACTTTTTCTCAAAATCATTAAAACTATAAAAACTTCCGCCTTTAGAACATTTAATTTGCACATCAGGAACATAGCCATATTCTTTCAGAACTTTAAATTGTTGCGGATTACTTTCTAATATACCTTCTATAATATTATCAATATTACTATCAGTTGTTTTTGCTACTATTGCTGGTTTTACTACTTTTAAAGATAGGGGGCCAATGTTTATAGGATGGTTGAGGTCAGTATTAACATTAAAAGTACAGGAACCATTACTATAGGTTCCATGTGCTTTAGCACAAGTGCTCTCACTCATCTTCATTTCTACTTTCAATGTATTTGCATTTACTATCTCCACTATCTCAGGTTCTGGAGCAGGTGGTGCAGGAAAACAGCGGATGAACTGTGGATTGTTTTCATCTATACTTTGAGTTCCAAGGTATTCAGCGCAGAGCTTATCTTTTTCTCTATAAGTTTTGAAGTAGTACGTGATGCCATCTTTGTCTAAAATAGAGCGCCACTCAGCTTTATTTTCTCCATACCCTTTAGGGAAATCTAATTTTTCTCCAATCTCTCCGTCTCTTCCTTTCAGATCACCAATGATTACCTTAACCTTAGGATTAAAGTAATCATTGTCTTTATCTGTTATAGGAACAATTCTAACTTGTGGAAGCGACATTGCAAGTTGTTCACAAAATGGAGGGGGGCCAGGTGCAAGTGGAACAGGAGCACATTTTACTGCCGTTTGGTAGCAGGTATCACAGACTTTTTCCATCTCCCCAGGACGGAAAATATTCTCACCCGAAAATACTCTAGAACCCCATGAAGAAATTCCTGACATACAAGCTCCTTTTTGACTGCAAGCACATATTTTAGGAGAGTTAGCGAATCTTCTTTTTTCCTCATCAGTAACACCGTCTACCCATTCCCATTTAAGACCCCGAGCAATTTCTCCTCCAGCTTTTGTTTTATCTCCTTCCCAGTCGATAAAAGCTGCAGCAGAAACTCCAGCTCCTGTACCTTGCGTTCCATATATCTGGCGGCAGGATTCCCCACTTTGTAAGTCATAACAATAACTTTGTCCATCATAAGCACATACTCTAATTTTGGGATTAAAGTAACCATCAACTCCTTGATCTTTTATTGCTTGCACCTTAATTTCCTTTACCCAATCTCCACCAACTATTGCTTCCCACCAAGTATTACTTTCTACAAATGTTGGACAATCAGCATATCCTTGATACGAAAGACCAAGTATCAAAAAAAATATCAATAAGAAATTAAGCCTTACACTTCTCATAAAATACCGGTAACCACTCATTAACTTCTTCTCCTTTTTCTTTTATTGCCTC
>NZ_JAPQLM010000054.1:0-1970 GCF_028981765.1 Wolbachia endosymbiont of Drosophila seguyi | reverse complement strand
TAATGCCAAAAACAAACTGATTTTAAACTAGTTTAATCATTAATGATTATTCGTAACCAATTATATATATTTTTTGGCATTCCATCTACGTTAAATAAAATTAAAACAACATTTCTGAGCTGCAGATATTTCCACAGATGGATACTTCGACGTTTTAGGATGAACTCGGCTGTTAGGGCTGGTCAAGTACAGATGCAATCAACAAGTAGCATCCAAATGTGGGTTTTGTTTGTGTAAAGTAAACTTTTTGATCTCTTTGCTGAAGCGATAAGCTCATCAGTGATGAGCGCCTGAAAATATCAGGAAGAGAACAGTGACTAGCAAGTGACACTACGTGGCTTGGCTATCTCTAGCTTTGATAACAATTACTTGAGATGATAAACAATAAAAATCCGATTTAAAATTCTGTAAAGATCATCGCAAAACCGAAACAAACAGAGGGAAATCAAAACAAATCCGATGAAAACGGAAGAACAAAGTGTTTAAATTTGCATCGAAGGTGTAAAAATAGGAATCGGGTTGACGCACCGCTGACACGAATCGGACTAACACGGAAAAGGCCACCAAGGCCAAGATCATCCGTGCTCCAAACACGCCGGCAGCACGCAGCAGATACACAAAGAACACGCTTTATAAAATTAGTTTAACAAACACCAGCACGGTGCACACTCTCACACAAACACACTAACTAAAACACACACGGAGGGCGGCAAACACCGACGACCTTCATTCGACATTGCGAACGCAGTTTTTCCAACCGCAAACTGCATGTCACCCGGCAGCGAGGGCACTCCGGGCCAGAGGCTGATATGGTTTGGTTATGCAGCCGGAGCCGGAGGCCGAGTCAAGTCCGCTTATCACACACTCGCATCGAGCCGGCATAGCGGCATAGCAACGTTTGGGGTTGCACAAAGCGGCATTTTGGGGCGCCACTGTTACCACTCACCTGCGCCGGATCTCATGCTCATGGGACCGTAGGTAGCCGTCGGTTTCAAACAGCTTCTCAATGTCCTTAACCTCCGCCATGTCGGGAACGGGAGGGGAGCAGCGCCAGAAGATCACGGACCAAAGAACGAAGCGAAGACGCTGCCTGTCCACTCGGAACTGTGACGCCCCATCAGCTGCAGTCCAACTCAAAAGTTCCGACGCGGCCGTGAGCTTTCGAAACAGCTGTTTTGCAGCTTTTCCTTGCCGGGCTCATTCGCGCATGTAAACAACGATGCATGTTTTCGTCGCCAAATATTGCGTACTCGCACTGATGGCTCCAAAGTACAGTTGTATTTGTGTAAATATATATTAAGTATACGCCCAATTGCCGCTGACTGCCGATTGCCGATCGCCAGTGAGCCGGCGACGCGGTGTGTCGGTGTGTCGGTGAGCCGGCATCGGAGCGTTATGTGCAAAACATCATGATTTGGGGTCGCCGTTGTCAAGTTCATTATAGCAGCGTATTCAGATGCCTGATTTTGAATGTCGAAGGGTTACGAACGGGAATGTTCTGTCACGTTGTCTTGGGAATCATTGTAATTTAAATTATTGCTCACCTACTTGGTATAGTGATTAGATTTATGATTATAAAGCATTTACATAGGTGAACAATGATTACACTTGGTTATATGATTGCGGATCCACTTATAAAATAAAGAAAATGATACAAACAAAATATATACAATATTGAAAATGTAATTTAACTATTTAAAATAAAAAACAAGTCTCAACACTACTCAAATCTACGACTTTGTTGCTTTCCCAAGGCAAGGTGGTTTCTTGAATAATTTGAAAGTCAGTAATAACTATCCATGATGCAATATATTGAAAGATATGTATATCGTAGATAAAATAAGAAATTAAAGAACTAAGATAAAACCTATATAAATACAAATGTATATCGGAGACTTACAAAAAGCAAAAACAGATTCAATTCTAGGCTTTGCTACTTTAGAGTGCCGACCAGAAATAAGCAATTTGAT
>NZ_JAPQLM010000053.1:0-2136 GCF_028981765.1 Wolbachia endosymbiont of Drosophila seguyi | reverse complement strand
TTTTTTCATTTGGTAAATTTCTTAATGTTTATGGCTAAACGACAACCGTCATCCCGCTACTTGTTAGCGGCTGAGATACCGCGGCGGCATGACGTAGGACTGCTGTCATCCCAGTGCTTGACACTGGGATCCAGTTGAGCTATTTCAACAAAAATACTGCATTTGAGATGAACGTTCCAGACTTATTTATAAATATAACAATTAAAGTCTGGATTCCAGCGTCAAGCACTGGAATAATATCGTTTACTATGTCTATATTACAATATTTGTGCAGTTGTGTGTCAACTACTTTTGTGGCACCGTTTGTTATTCAATCTTTATGCTAGTTTTACTAAAAATTATAGTATTTTGGGTATAATTGCAATATCTAAATTTAAGGTATAGAGATGAACCCTAGGAAAGTTTTTAATATTCTTTTTATAGTATTATTTATTTCTTTTTCTCATGTTGGGAGTGCTGCCGCTGACACTAATACTGATACAACTGCTCAAGTAATATGTAACATTATTGGCTACGTTTGGGGAATAGGCGGACCGCTTATGACCGTAGTGATAATAGGTGCAGCTTTGCTTGCGATATTTGGTAGAATGCCATGGCCAGCTCTTTTTGCACTCGGTATATTTTGTGCTGTATTTTTCGGTGCTAAAACTATCGTCATAAAAGTAATGGGTGGTATAGGCGGCACTGGAAATACTTCTTTGATGGACCAATGCGGAACAGGAGACACAAAAAAGAACTATTTTTTTCTAAAACAGACCTGATGCACGGCTTCAACTATATCTTCCACTTGCGGTAATGCTTTTTTTTCTAGATTTGCAGCGTAAGGTAAGGGGATGTCCTTGCCAGTTACACGTACAACTGGAGCATCAAGGTAGTCAAATCCTTGTTCCATAACAACGGCTGACAGCTCTGCTCCTATTCCTGCAAATGGCCATCCTTCTTCTACACTAACTAACCTATTAGTCTTCTGAATAGAGTTAATAACAGTTTGAGTGTCAAGTGGTCTTAAGATTCTGAGGTCAATAACTTCAGCTTCTATACCTTTACTCGAAAGTAAATCTGCTGCATTTAAGGCATCCATTAATTTTAATGAAAAAGCAGTGATAGTTACATCCTTTCCTTCCCGTATAACAGCAGCTTTGCCTATCTCAAGTAGATAATCTTTGTTTGATAGCTCAGAGTCAGAAACTTCATGCTCATGTCCATAAGCTATTTCGTTTTCTAGAAATATTACCGGATTAGGGTCACGAATTGCAGCTTTAAGCAGACCTCTGCAATCTGAGGCAAAATAGGGTGCTATTACTTTTAACCCCGGTATATGCGAATACCAAGCTGCAAAGCATTGAGAATGTTGTGCAGCAACTCTTGCTGCAGCGCCATTTGGTCCACGAAATACTATAGGGCATCCAAGTTGTCCGCCTGACATATAATTTGTTTTTGCTGCGGAATTCACAATTTGGTCAATAGCTTGCATAGAAAAATTAAAAGTCATAAACTCGACTATTGGCTTTAATCCAGCAAATGCCGCTCCAACAGCAAGGCCAGCAAATCCATGTTCGGTAATAGGCGTATCAACTACTCTGTTTTCTCCAAACTCTTTCAGTAATCCTTTCGTTACTTTATAAGCACCATCATACTCTGCAACTTCTTCACCCATGATAAGCACATCAGAGTCGTTTTGCATTTCTTCTCTAATTGCTGTGCATAAAGCTTCTCTTACACTTAAGGTTGCCATTTATAAACTTTTATAGACTTTAACTAAAGTAACTATATCAGAATTACTGGGGGTAAGTAAAGTGTACAAATTAAGTTTTACAAACATCATGACCAACTCATTCCAAAAAAAAATCTTCTCACGCTTGCTGGTTTTGGTTGCTAAAAATGATTGTATTGCTTGTGTTTTTAATAATATATACTGCTAAGTTAATAATAATTCACTTGGGAATAACAGAAAAATACATGATAATTTTATATTTCAAATAGAATAAAATCCTTTTTATTGATACTGTCTTTTTTTGTAAAAAACATTCCTAACTTTTCCACCACTTTTTCTGGCTAAGGTCAGTATAACTTTTGCTTGAAATAACTGTTTATATGGTGCAATTTACAGCTTTTAGTTGCTAAAATTATAACTCT
>NZ_JAPQLM010000052.1:0-7222 GCF_028981765.1 Wolbachia endosymbiont of Drosophila seguyi | reverse complement strand
TCTAGTATTTCTCTCTGCGTCTTAGAAATTGGTAAAACTATTGAGAGCTTTTCCCCCTTTTTATCTAAATTTGTTACAATTTCAATTTTTTTAGCTTCTTGAGCAATCTGGCTGTACTGTTCATCAACTTGATAGTTTCCTATTTTTTTATCTATTTCATTCTCTTTTATTTTTTGTGTATTTATAAAGTTTATAACAGCAGTAAATAAGAGAACTATAAGAGGAATAAAGGCAAGAGGTGCTGGCGTGAACGCAAACCCAGCAATACTTACTGTAACAGGCTGAATAGAAAAGGCAGTAAATGCTATAAGAGTAGCAATGGTACTTGCTATCGATATAGTACCAGAATACTTTCTTATAGAGCTCAAAATTCTACTGGGCTGGTCAGAAAGTTTTCTAAATCCTAAAAAATCAAAATAGTCTTTGAAAGGATCTTGAGTGTCTGTAACCATAACATTTTTCTAGTTTAAACTTATTTAGGTATACGTTAACCAAACCTTAAAATCAAGTTTCTTAATTTTTCAACATGTGCCAAGGCCTATTGGAGCGCACTGTATTAATCTTTACGTAACGATTTGTTAACCAAACAGAATGTGTGCCATACGTTTCTAGATCAGCATGTTTAATAATTTTAGCGTTGCAAGCTGAATAGTCGAATTCACTTAATTGAATTGTTAAATCAACTTTATCACAATTTTCTGAAATATCTTCTTTTTTATAAGCTAGCAGCACTAATTTATTATTTCCTTTATTATATATGCAGCCATAATCGTTACACTTTAGCCTTTTATCTGAGTTATTGTATTTTTTATGATTCAAAATTTGGTTCTGCCCATTTTGCTTCGCCCATGTTTTGACAACAAAGTTCCTATTTTTTCTGGTGAGAGAATATAGTAAGTTATCACTCTCCTTTGCAGCAACATTATCAGCATTTATCAAGATATCAGGAGTTCTATACATAGCACTAGAGAAAATACCCAGCACAATAAAGAAAATTCCGAAGAAACGCCAATTTCTTTCCCACAAGCACAGCCACAATAACCCAAATGTTATTATAATAATTGATGAGGCAGGAAAAGTACGAATGGGAATAACCAAATACTGAAGACTAGCGATTGCATTTGTTATATACAAAATGCTGTCAATTGGGCGCTCTATAAATGGCGCTATAATCCATTCAACACCCAAAGGAATCAACAAAACATAGATTATTCCAAGTGGAATAATAATTAATGTAACTATTGGTATAGCAACTAAATTTGTGATAATGCCACTAATTGAAAAATAATTAAAATTATATATCGTATACGGAACAGTTGCTAAACTTGCTATTACTGAGCTGATCATTATCGACACAAAATATTTCATTATTTTTATTTTGAACAACTTATTAGCATTAATTTGATAACTGGCAACCAGTGCCAAAACAGCAGAAAATGACATCTGAAAGCCAGGCTTTAAAATTGCTTCTGGTTCTACTGAGAGTATCACTGAAGCAGCAAACGCAATTGCTATTAACCCTCGATATTTTCTCTCTATCATTATTGCAACGAGTACTAAAATCACCATAATGTAGGCACGCTGAGCAGAAATTTGCATACCGGTAATCAATAAATAAAACGTGGTTGGCAAGATAGTAAGGAATGCAGATATTTTCTTGGTGTTATACTTAAGAGTCAAAGTTTCAGATATTGCGAATAAATTACGAAACACTACAAAAAACAGACCAGCAACAAATGATAAATGCAAACCAGATATGGCAAACAAATGTGCTATACCTGAATCTCGTATCGCGTCCATAGTTTTTTGATCTATGCCATCTTTTTTACCGATCAGTAATGCAGAGATTATATCCGCATGTGGTTTTTTGATATTTTGCTGCAGGTTTTCATAAATGTATTGACGGAAAGATTCTATATACTCTAGAAATTGCCTTGCTTCAGCCTTTTTGTGTAGGGCTATTTTGCTTGTTGCAAAACCTGTTGCACTTATTTTCTGGTAATATGCTATTCTTGCAAAATCGTATGCATACTCCGAAGGTGCAATCTTTAGAGGGAAGAGTTTTGCTGATAATTTTACTTGATCGCCTATTTTAATGCCTTTTTCCACTTTGGTTCTAACTGATATTCTGATGTTATCTAGAGCTCTATCCGGTGTCATTCCAGCGCGTGACGCTGGAATCCATATCTTTTTTTTCTGGATCCCAGTATCAAGTACTGGGATGACAAAAGGGGGCGCTGGGATGACAGGAGAGGATTTTGAGATAGTAGGGGATTTTTCAACAGAAAGCAGAAATTGTTTATATGAGCCCCTGTCGTTAATATCCTTCACTGTGGCAACGATATTTTTTACATACCTCTCTTTATCAAGAATTTGAGTATCAACTAAAGCTGTTCTTAATTTACTGGCTGTAAATCCTATGAGCACTGCAATTAAAGCAATGCATAATATTGCGTACTTTCTGTATAATATTGCAATCAAAATTAGTGTGGGTAAAAGCAAAAGAAAAATAGATATGCAGCTTGGTTCAAAACTTAGGGAAAAATATGTTAAAATTCCTGCACACTGAAGAACAGGAAACCACAGTATCAAGTTATATTGTTCATTGCGCAGATTGTTACGTATATAACTAACTATTATGTCAAGAAAAGTTAATAAGTGTGTCGATATTTGCATGTGGTGAAATTTTATTTTTCTTTTTTCATTATTTGTATATATAATAACTAAATAAGCAACGGCGCGGGATGGAGCAGCTCGGTAGCTCGTCAGGCTCATAACCTGAAGGTCGTAGGTTCAAATCCTACTCCCGCAACCATTTTTAAGGATATAGTTGTTCCACTTTCCAATCGCTTCCCTCAACAAGAGTGTATCTAAATCTAATATGCTTCCTATATTCACCTTCTTGCCAAAATTCAATTACTTTTGGGATTACGCAAAATCCCACCCAAAAATCAGGACGAGAAACTTGTGTATTGTGAAATTCTTTTTCCTTCAATTTTATAGCTTGCTCAAAATCTTGCCAATCTTTCAGAATGCTCGATTGTTTTGAGCACCATGCGCTAATTTGACTACCCAGCGCTCGAGAAGAGAAGTATTTGTCAGTTCTTTCATCGTTTAGAAGTTTAACCTCTCCTTCAATTCGCACTTGCCTAGCAAATTCTATCCAATGAAACACTAACGCAGCTTTGGGGTTCTCAGTCAATTCTTTCCCTTTTTTACTGTTTACGTTAGTGAAAAACACAAAACCTTCTTTGCTATATTCCTTTAGTAATACCACTCTTGCAGATGGAATACAGTCTTTGCTACAAGTTGCTAGCGTCATTGCAGTTGGTTGTTCACACGGAGAATTAAGTACTGCTTTGTACCACTTTGAAAACAAATCAAATGGATCTTTTTCAAGTGAAAATATCATATCAAAAAATAAAATCTTAATTCTGGCACGCGTTGCAAAAATAAGTGCTACGGCCATTTTGTCGTATAAGTGTTATGATATTATTGCAAATCTTGCAAGGTTTTTGAACTTTACCATATACGTAAAAGTTATTTTGAAAGTATCCAGCAGATCCAGATGGCTGTGCATAATCTTTCAGTGTTGAACCACCTGCAGCAATTGCATCACTCAGAGTATTTTTTATTTCAGCAGCAAGTTTTTCGCACTCTCTATAGGTCAAGTTTTTTGCTGACCTGAGTGGTGATATACGGGCTCTAAACAAGCTCTCAGAAGCATATATGTTGCCTACGCCAACTATTGATTTATTGTCCATTAACGCTGATTTGATATTCACTTTTTTATTTTTCAGCAACTCCTGTAAATAGTCTCCACTGAATTCATCCGTGAGGGGCTCTATTCCAAAATCGCTAAAAAAATCCGTTTCTTGTTCTTTATTTAAAACGATAACTAATCCAAATCTTCTTGGGTCATTAAAAATTATTGAAGTATTGTCAGAAAATAAAAATACCACGTGATCATGCTTATTCCGCATTTGATCGTGGTCGGCATATATAAGCTTTCCGCTCATGCCAAGATGTATGATTACAGCCACACTACCATCTGTATTCCAGATGGTATACTTACCTCTACGCTTGATGTTGCGTATGACTTTGCCCTTTAGCATATCATCAATATTTTTTGTTATTGGGGCACGTAAATTCCAATTATTCACTATAACATTACTGATTTGCTTGTTTTTAATTTTATCAAGCAAAAAATTAGAGATTACTTCCACTTCCGGTAGTTCTGGCATGATACCTCCTTCAAAACTTAAGTTTCTGATGGTAATTTTGTCGTTCTCAAATACATTCGAGTATTCTGCGGTGCTTTCTCCTAAAAATTCCTCACCACAAACGAGTTTTGAAAGGGTTCTCTGTCTACTCTGTTGCTGCTTTTTTCTTTTCAAAATATTTTGCTTTAAAGCTTTCGCTAATCTTTTTTTCTCCTCTTCTTTTTCCTTATTCTTTTTTGTGTTATTCATTATCATAATATATAAACTTGCCGTTGTAGCTCAGGTGGTAGAGTACGTCATTGGTAATGACGAGGTCCCAAGTTCGAGTCTTGGTAACGGCACACTGATTATACTTATAATATTGCATAACTTGTAAGCAAGGCTTAGAAGAAAGTTACAGAGGTAAGTTGTCATGCTTTTTCCATATCCTTTCTACCTTCTTGTTTTTGAGTAGCTCTAATGCTTTACAAAAGTGATACCTTGTTTTACTTGGCACTATAATGTCATCAATGTATCCATATGATGCAGCAAAAAATGGGTTAGCAAATTTTTCTTTATATTCTTTAATTAACGTTTGCTGATCTTTTTCGTGTCGAAATATAATCTCAACTGCACTTTCAGGGCCCATCACAGCTATTTCAGCAGTTGGCCAGGCATAATTTATATCACCTTTTAGATGTTTCGAATTCATAACAATGTATGCACCACCATACGCTTTTCTAGTGATAAGGCTAATTTTCGGCACGGTCGCTTCAGCGTAAGCGTAAAGCAGTTTCGCTCCGTGTTGTATTATATTATTGTATTCTTGATTTGTACCCGGCAAAAATCCTGGAACATCAATAAGTGTGATGATCGGAATGTTAAATGCGTCACAAAACCTTACAAACCTCGCAGCTTTTCTTGAAGAATCAATATCCAAACATCCTGCAAGGTGCATAGGTTGATTTGCAACAATACCGACAGTATTTCCTCCAATTCTACCAAAACCAGTTATGATATTACGAGCAAAATCAGGTTTCAGTTCAAAGAAATTCCTTTCATCACAAACTTTTTCAATGAGTTCATACATATCATAAGGAGTATTAGGATTGGTAGGAATTAGAGTGTTTAAGGATTCATCAATGTCGTCAACATCATTACAGATTGGTGCAGATTTTGGTGATTCTTGATTATTTGCTGGTAAGAAAGTAAAGAATTCACGCATTTTTAGCAGCATTTCAACATCATTATTGAATGCAAAATCCGCTACTCCTGTTTTGCTTGTATGAATTTTTGCTCCACCGAGGTCTTCGAAACTTACATCTTCGTAGGTAACCTTTTTTACTACATCTGGCCCGGTTATAAACATATATGAACTGTTTTTCACCATGAAAGTAAAGTCAGTTAATGCTGGGGAATAAACTGCACCTCCTGCACATGGGCCCATAATTAAAGAAATTTGTGGTATAACACCCGATGCATTTACGTTTCTTTGAAAAATTTCTCCATAACCAGCAAGAGAATTTACTCCTTCCTGAATTCTGGCTCCACCAGAATCATTTAGTCCGATAATTGGAACTCTGGCATTAATTGCCATATCCATAATTTTGCATATTTTTTTTGCATGTGACGCACCAAGTGAACCACCAAAGACAGTAAAATCCTGAGAATAAACAAAAACTTTTCTGCCATAAATAGTACCATGACCAATCACTACCCCATCACCTAAAAAATTAGCATTTTGCATGCCAAAATCATTTGCATGATGTTTTACGAATTTATCGTATTCTGCAAAAGAACTTTCATCGAGCAATATACTGAGCCTTTCTCTAGCAGTTAATTTCCCTTTTTCATGTTGTTTGGTAATCCTGTCAGAACCGCCTCCTTTTTCAGCTTCTAGTGCTTTGGTTTTTAGATTTTCTAGTATTTTAAAGTCTTGCATACAATAAAGTAGTTTTCAAATTAGTTGTAGACTTTATTAAGTTTACAAACCCCACTAACTATACACATACACTATTGCTATATGCAACAATGTATGTATGATAATTGTTAATGCTCTGGTGATTCATGGTCACTACTTTGAAAATGTTGCGATGTGTCAACTCTTTTCATATTAGAAAGAGGTGGACTAACTGCACTGCTTTTCGTTTGTGCAAAACTTTTAGCAGCTTCAACAACCTTGCTTATACGAGGTTCTTTTTCTAGCTCTTTTAGGTACTTTGAGAAGATTTCACAACTTTTGTCATCCATATGTACCATTATTTTACCAAAACTTTCAGCTTTTTCAGAAGATAAAATCATTTCGATCTTTTCATCGCCTACCCTAAAGGTCATTTTTACTTTGCCTTGCATATCATGATATTGCCAGCTTTTTATTCAGATTAGATTATCTCCTTCTCCTATTCGCAATGCACCATATTCTAAGTCCTTAAATTCCGGGGAGTTCATAAATTTTGCAGGAGTGATCACACTTTTTTCTGGACACTGTACATAATAAAATTTATTATCTCTTTCTACTACAATTTCTTTTTTTTGTCATTTTCAATACTATCACTTACAATTTGTTTTAGACGTGACAAATATTCGCCGCGTTCTTTCAGTATATCTTCTGGCAATAATCTCCGAACTTCTTGGCTCACATCAGTGCCTGTTGAAACTAGATTAAACATTTCTAACATAAGAGGCCGTAGTTTTTCTTTTCCAGTCTCAGTAACATTTTTATCTTGCTCCATGAGGTGGTATAAGATCAGTATCGAATAATCTATTATTGATGACTTTTTTCTCCTTGGAATACATCAACACTAAACATGACCTTGTGCTTTTTTGCATCGTCTATAGATTTTTGAAGTCTCTTTGCTATGTTTTCGATAGCTTCATCATTAGGTAAGTGTTCAGGCAATGGCGTCAACTTAAGGAAAAATATCAGCGATAGTATATAAAATTTCTCTCTAAATTTTTTATCATTAAATTATCCAAAGAGTGCAAGGGACAGCACTTTTGTTTCTATTTTATTGCAACAA
>NZ_JAPQLM010000051.1:0-522 GCF_028981765.1 Wolbachia endosymbiont of Drosophila seguyi | reverse complement strand
ATAATGAATTTTGTCAGTAACTGCCAGTTCTTTTCGCTTGAGCGATGCAACAAAGCCCACTGGGATCCAGGAAAGTTTGCTTGTAAGCAAGCAAACTAGCATGGAAAGTTTATACTAAATGAATGTTTTTGCTGAGGTTGCACAGAAGCTGGATCCCAGTGTCAAGCACTGGGATGACATCATCCTTTTTTGGATTCCAGACTGGAATGACAGCAGTCCTACGTCATACCGCCGCGGTATTTCCAGATCCCGCTAACACGTAGCGGGATGATGGTTGTCAGGGTGTTGTCCAAGTAGCCTCCTTCTTCTGTTATCCAAGTAGCCTCTTTCTTGTCATCCCAGTGCTCCTTTCTTGTCATCCCAGTGCCCAGACACTGGGATCCAGGAAACTTAACTTTACACCAGGTAATAAGAACTGGATTCCAGCGTCACGCGCTGGAATGACAGCAGTCCTACGTCATACCGCGATTCATTCGCGGTATCTCAGCCGCTAACAAGAGATCCCGCTAACAAGCAGCGGGA
>NZ_JAPQLM010000050.1:0-7519 GCF_028981765.1 Wolbachia endosymbiont of Drosophila seguyi | reverse complement strand
TTATGCTCACTAAAGCTACAACTAAAATTTCTGAAAGACCTATATTGAACATTTTCCTATGAAGCAAGTACTTTAATCCTTCTGATTATAAATATTAATTTGCTTAAATCAAGTTTAGAAGCAACCATCTCATCTAAAAAACTATTATAACGTTCTATGTAGTCCTTATCATTACAAGCCCAGGTTTGAACCTTATCTTCAGGGTTATCAGTAGCTTTTATGACTTTAACAGCTAGCTTGTGATGGTAATTGCTTAAATCGTCCAATAAATCATTAACTAAGCTGCGATCCCAATAAGAAGAGCGGCTTTTCATCTTGATGGCAATTGTCCTAATCAGATCGAATCTTAACAGCGACTTTAACTCAAAGTATATTTTACCAGCATCAAGAATGGACAAAGATGTCTGTTCAGCAACAGATATAATATCCAGTGCATAAGTAAGAACGCACAGGTCAGCAATTTTTTTTGCTAGATCTTTATCTATATTAAGTTCCACTAAAGAAGTGTATCCATGATTATAGACCTTTAACAGGTGTTCATCTAAAACATCATGGCCTAAAGTTTCAATTGCATCTTTAAATTTTGTAACATCATCCAATTCTACAAAGCTAAGATTTTTTACTAACCAAAACGATACTCTGCCAATAAATTTCTGCACATTTCTCACTATTTGCAAGTATGAGTTAATATCAATTTTTCCATCCAATTCATCAATTTTCTGCCACAGGTTATTTAAATCATATAGGTGGTTAACAACGATATATATGTTAACTGCTTCGTGTACCTTAATTCCAGTATTCTCAACTAAATTATTAATAAATATACAGCCCATCCTATTTACAACATCATTTGCAATGCAAGTGGAGATAATTTCTCTACGAAGTTGGTGTTTTAATATGAAATCCTTAAACTCTGTTGACATCTTTTTAGGAAAATAACCTAGCAAGTAGTCATTAGATATAAGATCTTTTTCAGGCAGATCGGAATGTATAATTTTATTTTTTATTGCTGTTCTAGCATAAGATATTAGAATAGAAAGCTGAGGAGAACTGAAACCTTCTGCACCGGTTAACATCCTTGCTACCTCTTCGTCAGCTGGAAGAAATTCTACGCTTCGGTTTAACAGCCCAGATTTTTCTAAACTGAGCAGTAACCTGTGGTCCTGCTCCAATCTCTCTTTAGCTTGCAAACACTCAAGAAGTAATGCTTTTGTTTCAATTCTGTTGTGGTTCTCAAGCACCTTGGATGCAACTTCATCCACCATACTTGCCAGTATTTCATTCCTTTTTTCTAAAGAAATACCCCCTGCTTTCATAGCTGAAACAAATGCAATCTTAATGTTAACTTCAAGGTCCGAACATATCACTCCGGCTGAATTATCAACAAAATCTGCATTGATATATCCACCTCTTTCAGCATATTCTATTCTCCCAAGCTGTGTACAACCAAGATTTCCACCCTCTATAAACATAGAAGCTCTAATATCCTTACCGTTTACTCTTAATTCATCGTTTGCTTTGTCACCGACC
Organism: Wolbachia endosymbiont of Drosophila seguyi; assembly: GCF_028981765.1. Classification (NCBI taxonomy): domain Bacteria; kingdom Pseudomonadati; phylum Pseudomonadota; class Alphaproteobacteria; order Rickettsiales; family Anaplasmataceae; genus Wolbachia; species Wolbachia endosymbiont of Drosophila seguyi. Next base: position 5,989 of record NZ_JAPQLM010000050.1, on the reverse strand, counting down.
ATGCTATGACTTTCACTCTTTGCCTTAACAAACGTGCCGATTCCTCCGTTCCATATGAAGTCCACTTCTGCTTTGAGTAGATATCTAATCAAATCACTTGGAGATAACGTATCTTCCGTTATGTCAAAGCATTTTTTCATTTCTTGAGAAAGATTTACTTGCTTGCTGCTACGCTCAAATACCCCGCCACCCTGAGAGATCAAATCTTTGTTATAATCCATCCAGGTTGAAAATGGTAACTTAAAGAGACGTTTACGTTCTGTGAAACTCTTTTCTGCATCAGGATTTGGATCAATAAAAATATGCATATGGTTAAATGCGCCGATTAAATGTATATTTTTTGAAAGCAGCATACCGTTTCCAAATAGATCGCCAGCCATATCCCCAATTCCAATAACAGTTGCATCCTGGTAAATATCCTTATTCATTTTCCAAAAATGCCTCTGTGCTGCAATCCATGCACCTCTTGCTGTAATACCCATTTTCTTATGGTCGTAACCTACTGATCCACCAGATGCAAATGCATCGCCAAGCCAAAAGTTATATTCAGAGGCTATCTGGTTGGCATAATCAGAAAATGAAGCAGTTCCTTTATCAGCAGCAACCACGAGATATGGATCATCTTCATCATACCTAATCACATTCTCTGGTGGAATTATTTTACCATCAACCACGTTATCAGTAATATCAAGCATTCCTCTGATAAAACTCTTATAGCACTCAACACTTTTCTCTCTTAAAATATTCTTATCTTTATAAGCTTGCTTTATTACAAACCCACCCTTTGCACCAACAGGGACAATAACCGCATTTTTTGTCATCTGAGCTTTCATGAGCCCCAAAACTTCAGTGCGAAAATCTTCCGTCCTATCCGACCACCTTAAGCCACCACGGGCTAATTTCCCTCCTCTTAGATGTATTCCCTCAAAAAGGTTTGAATAAATATACAATTCACGATACGGACGAGGATCAGGTAAACCATTTATTTTACTTGAGTCAAATTTTGTAGATAAATATGGTTTATCGTCTTGATAATAACTGGTCCTTAAAATAGCCATTATCAAGTTAAATATCGAGCACAAAACGTAATCATGTGAAACATTGCTGATCTCTTTTAGAAGTTCCTCAATTTTTTCTCTGACAATGTCCGTAGTTTCTGCTCTATCAATGTCTATGTTAGGATCAAATCTTGCATGAAATAGTTGTATCAAATACTTTACTATTTTTGGATGCTCTGAGACTACCTTTTGGATATATTCTGGATTGTAGTTAAATGACGTCTGCTTTAGGTAAGCACTTAACGCTCTAACCAGAAGCACTTCTTTCCACTTGAGCCCAGCAATAATGATCAAACTATTGAAATAGTCATTTTTAATTTCCTTGCTAAACACTTTCGCAAGTGTTATTTCAAATTGCTCTTTTAGAGTAATGTTGTCTATTAATTCATCGACTCTTGACAACACAAAATGGTGTATCCATATTCCACCGTTAATTTCTATGTAATAGCCATTATGAGATAGAATTTTAGCTCCCAAATTCTTAGTGATCCTTAATATCTTCGATAATTCAAGGCCTCCATTGTTTGGAGTATAAACCTTTAATTGATAATTAAGATTATCACGAGTAAGTCTTAAATCGACCTCGCTAATTCCTTTCTTCCTCACTATCTCCAATTTTTTCATATCGTAATATGCGTCATGAGGTTCGAAACTCTCTTGATAGCTTATTGGAAATGCCTTGCAATAACGGATGAATATATCCTCAACAGTGCTAAAAGTATTGTATAAATTGTCTATAAAACGATCTTCCCACTTTTCTGTAATGTTTCTTAATTTGTTTTCGATACGCAAAACTTCATCATCAAGAACGCTAGCATTTTTGGTCTTTAGCACTACATGCAATTTCATCAAATCATATTCATTGATAATGTGATTGTTATAAATATCTGAACTTCCTGCACTTGTCTCATCCTTCAATATGTCACGTATCTTGAACATTAGCCTAGCGCTAGCATAACGCATCGGTATCAGCACTATGCAACTAATAAAATCCCCGACTCTTCTTAAAAATAATCTGACCCTTGGCCTAATCGCAAGAGACATGATCGAAATGCAAATTTTAAATAATTCGTCTTCATTTGATTGGAATAATTCATCACAAGAGAACACTTGCAAAATAGAAATCAAAGCTTTGTTATTGTGGCCCCCGGTTACAAACCCTGCATTTTTTTCTATAACTTTAACTTTATCTCTTATTATTGGAATAGTTCTAATATCTTGGACCTCCGCTACAGAAGTAAATAGCCCGAAAAAACGCCGTTCCTTTACCACATTACCCTGGTCATCAAATTCTTTTACTCCTATACAATTCATGTATGTACGCCGATGGACTATTGAGATTAGATCTGATCTCAATATGTATAGGGAATCAAGGTTTGCAGAAGGAATCAACGTACTTTGACCTACTCTCATCAGGCCAAGGTCCTTTTTGCTGTCACAGACGAGTTTTTCATCTTTACCAGCAATATATTCTTGATAACCTAGAAATACGAAGTTATTATTCTTTAACCAAACTAGAAAATCTTTTTGCTCTTGATTTCGGTCTGGTGTCATTCCAGTGCGTGACACTGGAATCCACGTGTCCTTTTCCTGGATCCCAGCTGGGATGACAGAAAGACTTGCCTCATCAAGTTTCTTGAGCATTAAGTGCCAATCTTTCACAACGCAATTAACCGCTTTCAGCGTTTTCTGTAGAGATTCTTTTAATGTATCAACAAAGCTGTCACTTATACCTTTGATAATTACATATATGACTGACTCTTTGACTCCATTGCTTTCTTCCAAAGAGTAAATCTCGTCTATTAGGCCCTCTTTTCTTTTAATGTTAATTATGCTGTTGCTGTAATAGCATATGGTTAAATCGTGCGACTTAATAGTTGCAATAACGGAGTCAACCAAAAATGGCATATCATCGTTTGTTATCTTAATCGTGGTAAAATCGCCTTCTATTCCTGGTATATCATCTATATTGCTTACTACTAACTTACTTTCATCTTTCTCTTTTTGAGAAACAAAATTGTAAGCATCGTTTACAATATATAGCAAAAACTTATCATTGGCTTTTAGGTCGCTTTTATAAACAAAACTATAAAAATACTTAATAAATTTTTTAATTTTTTCTTTATCTTGCTGATTTTCTTGATCAGCTAACTTAAATAAAGACTCAGTGTCAACATTATGATCTATACACATTTTTTTTAACAAAAATACACAGTGAACTTAAACCTTTTTAACTAAGATTTCATTATCAAGAGCGTACACTATTAGCTCATCATTTTCTACTACTTCCCCTGATAAAACTAATTTAGCTAAATTATTTTGAATACACTCTTGTATAACCCTTTTTAAGGGCCTTGCTCCATATTCAGGGTCATAGCCAGTTTGTGCTATTAGTTCTTTAGCTTCCTGCAACAAACTTATACTCAGTTTACGCTTAGCAAGTGTTTTTTGTAAATAAGAAAATTGAACATCTATAATTTTATAGATGTCATCTCTGGTTAAACTGTGGAATATAATAATTTCATCCAGCCTGTTTAAAAATTCTGGACGAAATGCTGATTTAACTATTTGCATCACTTCATTTCTTACAGAATCAACATTCCCTTTTAGCATTATCTCAGCGCCAAGGTTAGAAGTTAAAATCAGTATGGTGTTGCGAAAATCAATTAATTTACCATGACTATCAGTGAGTCTACCCTCATCCAAGATTTGCAGCAATAGATTAAATATATCTGGATTTGCTTTCTCGATTTCATCAAACAGAATAACCTGATATGGCCTTCTTCTTACCGCTTCAGTTAATCTGCCACCTTGTTCATAGCTAACATACCCTGGAGGCGCGCCAATTAACTTTGAAACAGAATGTTTTTCCATATATTCTGACATATCAAAACGCAAAAGCGCTGATTGATCGTCAAACAGAAATTCAGCTAAGGCTTTCGCAAGTTCGGTTTTACCAACTCCAGTTGGACCTAAAAATAAAAATGAACCAAAAGGCTTATTGGTATCTTGCACCCCAGAGCGGGAGCGCCTAACTGCATTACTTATCGCTTCTATTGCATCTTTCTGCCCTATTACTCTTCTTCCTATTTCATTCTCCATGTTAAGGAGTTTTTCCTTTTCACTATGCATCATATTATCAACTGGAATTCCCGTCCACTTTGAAACAATGTTTGCAATATCATCTCCAGTCACTTCTTTCTTTAAGAAACTATCAGTAACCTTTTCCTGATTTTTTAATTCATTCTCAAGCTGAGGGATCACACCATACATCAGCTCTCCTGCCCTTCCCAAATTCCCACTACGCTGAACTAATTCCAACTCTTTTCTAGCGTTATCTAATTTTTCGGCTGTTTCTTGTATTCTAGCTATTTTATTCTTTTCCATCTGCCATTTGCTGTTCAAGTCAGCAAATTTACTGTTTAGATTTTCGATCTCTTCATTTATCTTTTTTAAACGCTGTTTAGAATTTTCATCACTTTCTTTTTTTAGAGCCTCTGCTTCAATCTTTAGCTGTATAACCTTTCTCTCAAGTTCATCAATAACTTCAGGCTTGCTATCCATTTCAATTCTCACCCTACTTGCTGCTTCATCAATCAAATCAATTGCTTTATCAGGTAAAAACCTATCTGTTATATATCTATTGGATAACGTTGCAGCAGCAATTATTGCACCGTCTGTAATTCTTATACCATGATGCACCTCATATCTTTCCTTCAAACCCCTGAGTATTGAAATGGTATCAGTTTCAGTTGGTTGAGAGATAAACACAGGCTGAAAACGCCTTGCAAGTGCAGGATCTTTTTCTATATGCTGACGATATTCATCTAAAGTTGTGGCTCCTATACAGCGAATTTCTCCACGCGCAAGAGCAGGCTTCAGCAGATTCGAGGCATCCATTGCACCACTTGTTGCTCCTGCTCCAACTAAAGTATGAAGCTCATCTATAAACAAGATAACTTTTCCCTCCGCTCTCGAAAGCTCATTAATAACTGCTTTTAACCTTTCTTCAAATTCTCCTCTAAACTTAGTGCCAGCAATTAGTGCTCCAAGATCCAAAGCTAAGACCTTTGCATCATGCAAACCAAGTGGTACATCGTTTGCAACAATTCTATTTGCAAGCCCCTCAACTATTGCAGTTTTTCCAACACCAGGTTCACCGATCAGCACTGGATTATTTTTTGTCCGCCTCAGTGATACCTGCATAGTTCTTCTGATCTCTTCATCACGACCAATTACAGGATCAAGCTTTCCTTGCATAGCAAGCTCTGTAACATCTTTTGTATATTTCTTTGCCGCATTTAATTTTTCCTCACTGTTTGGCGAGTCCGCACTGCTGCCCTTTCTCATTTCTGCAACAACTGAGTTCAGTTTTTGTGGAGTCACACCATTCTCTGCCAGAATTTTGCCTACAGTATCATCTTTTTGTGCAGTGAGGCCCTGCAGTAAACGCTCGACAGCAACAAATGAATCTTTATTTCTCTTTGCAATACCAATTGAATCTTCAAAAACTTTTGCTATTTCTCTTGAAAGTTGAAGGCCACCACTTCCTGGACCTTCAATTACTGGCAACTTTTTTATTGCACTATCCACAGCATCGGAAATACTCTGCACATTTCCACCACAAGCGTTTATCAAATCCTGAACTAAACCTGATTCATCTTCAAGCATCACTTTTAGTAAATGCTCAGGCATAAAAATCTGATGCCCAGCTCCCAACGCTTTCATTTGAGCACTTTGAATTAGACTTTTTGCTTTTTCGGTAAATTTATTTAAGTCCATAACACCAGTTAAATTCGTATTTGCTGATGTATATAACAACTGATTTCATAAATTTAAACCTAAAGTTGTTTATTGTTAGGTATGAAATTTAAAACTTTCTTAAAAAAGGAACTATCATAGTAACCATACAAATATCTTGTATCTCAAGA
>NZ_JAPQLM010000049.1:0-982 GCF_028981765.1 Wolbachia endosymbiont of Drosophila seguyi | reverse complement strand
GTTTCTTTCTGAATGAATTCCTCTCCTTTTAAACAATATGACCGAAGGCTTTCAGGTCGCACCATCTCAACAATTGTTTGAATACCTTTAGAATCTCTGCAGAGTACATCGACAATACTCTCCTTTTGAGAGGCAATATCGGGGTTTAGAGTAGGATTTAAGAACTTCACGTCCTTTATTTTAGCTTCACCAGTGAGACCTAGAATATCATTGAGAAGGTGAACAAGAATGTCTTTATTCTTCTCAGTACCAAAGATACGCTTGAACGCGTAATTGTTTTTTGGATCTAAAAACTTTGATAAAACCATAAGAAATCCACTTAAAAACCATTAATATTATACACTATTTTCCGCGATCTTTCAACTTAATATTCTCCCTGTATTTACTTGATATGGCACTGTAACCTTTCCGGTTGATCCACTACGGTTTTTTGCAACATTTATCTCTAAGTCGTTATTAGAATCAGCCTTGTAATAATTTTCTCTGTAGAGTAATAACACTAGATCAGCATCTTGTTCAATACTTCCTGATTCGCGTAGGTCTGCTAATTGTGGTCTTTTATTTTGTCTGTCTTCTACCTTACGGCTTATTTGTGATAATGCTACAATAGGAATATTAAAGTCTTTTGCTATATTTTTTAAAGTTCTACTGATTTCTGTTACTTCAAGAGTTCTATTTTCGGTTACTTTCGATCCTCTGAGTAACTGTAAGTAATCAATGTATATGCATTTCATTTTATATTTTCTGCAAATTAATGAGATTTTTTTCTTTAGGATATTTAAATCCATATTTCCTGAATTATCGACAAGAATATTTAAAAAAACTATTTGATTTATCCCTTTATGTAAAAGTTCTGTGTTTTGTTTCTTGATAATATTGTTTATTGTCTCATTGACTTCAATACTGATCATTCTATTGATTAACTGATTTGCTGACATTTCAAGTGAGAAAAAGCAGACATATTCTTGATTTTTCAGTAATT
>NZ_JAPQLM010000047.1:0-8457 GCF_028981765.1 Wolbachia endosymbiont of Drosophila seguyi | reverse complement strand
CGCGCTTATAAGTCGTTTAAGACAGTATAGTACGCCAATTTGCAGGATTAGAGAGTGACAACTAGCTAACGCGGGGTTTCTTTTGCCTTTTTTTCTGCTTAGTAAATTTCTTAAACATTTAAACTAAGGTGAGTTGCGTTTAAAAGCAGCTAAATTGCAGTGTTTAAGATTTAAAAAACGCCAAATACTGAAAATAGACAATGACTAGGGCTTCTTTTGCCTTTTTTTTCATTTGGTAAATTTCTTAATGTTTGTAGCTAAACGACAACCGTCATCCCTGTAAAGATCAAGTATCCCGCTACTTGTTAGCGGGACCTAGAGATACCACGAATGAATCGCGGTATGACGGTTCACGGTGGCATGACGGTTAAGTAATTCGTCATCCCGCTACTTGTTAGCGGGATCTCTTGTTAGCGGATGAGATACCGCGAATGAATCGCGGTATGACGGTCTGCGGCGGTATGATGGTCTGCGGCGGTATGACGTAGAGCTCGCGTCAGCTACTTTCATGACACCATTTGCTGTCTTTAAAAATGAATGTTCTTACAATTGTGCGTCATGCGCTTTATTAAATATTTTACTTAAAAATCTAATTTCTTATTATACAAGAGATAAGCAATTCATTGACGATGAAAAATTACAAAAAGGGGCATAGAAAGCGCCTAAGAGAGAAAATTATTTTAGATAATGGACAATCATTACTTGATTATGAAGTTTTAGAGCACATTTTATATTCAGCATATAGTAGAATTGATGTAAAACCGGTGGCAAAGAGTTTGATAGAAAGTTTTGGCAGCTTAAATAAAGTTTTTAATGCTGACCTGGAAGCGCTGCAAAACGTTGATGATGTCAGCAATGCAGCGATATCTGCCATCTTTTGTGTAAAACAAGCCTTTGTTCGTTCTGCAAGAGAAGAAATAAAAAACCTGCCTGTAATCGATAACTGGGAAAAATTGCTTGATTATTTAAGAATAAGTATAGGAAGCCTCAATAAGGAAAATTTTCGTGTCATCTATATGAATAAAAAGTATCGTCTAATAGCGGAAGACTTGCAAAATATTGGTACAGTAGATCAAACTCCTCTTTATGTCAGAGAGATCATCAAGCGCGCACTTTTGATTGGTTCAACATCCATTGTAATATCTCACAATCATCCAAGCGGAGATACACAACCTTCAAATAGCGATATATCTCTCACTAGACAACTAGCAGAAGCTTGCCAAAGTATAGGAATAGAATTAATAGATCACATTATTATTACATTCAGTAGCTATTTTAGTTTCAAGGAAAATAGGTTGTTGTGAAAGCCTTTATAGCTACAGTAACTTAGATTTACCGACAATCGTCATTCCGCTACGTGTTAACGGCTAAGAGATACCGCGAATGAATCGCGGTATGACGTAGATTGCTGTCATCCCGCTGCTTGTTAGCGGCTGAGATACCGCCGCGGTATAGTAACTCGTCATCCCGCTACGTGTTAGCGGGATCTATCTGCGGCGGCATGACGGTAAGTTTTATTGTGGTATGATGGTGTAGTATAATGTTGGTAAACCTCAGTTACTTTAGCTATAAACGATTAAGATGAAGTTATCATATATCTATATACTTACAAATAAAGCTAATAGCACATTATATATTGGTGTAACTGCAAATTTGATCAAGAGGATTTGGGAACACAAAAACAAAATTGTTTCAGGTTTTACATCAAGATATAATGTAAATAAACTTGTATATTTTGAAGAGTTTGAAGATATAAGTTTAGCTATTGCAAGAGAAAGGCGCCTGAAAGAATGGCCAAGGCAGTGGAAAATTAATTTGATCAATCAAAAGAATCCTAGCTGGATTGACTTATATTACTTAGCTTTAAGATAGCTATGCTGAGATCCCGCTAACACGTAGCGGGATGACGAGAAAGGAGCAGCAGGATAACGGTTGAGTAATTCGTCATCCCGCTACTTGTTAGTGGCTGAGATACCGCGGCGGTATGACGGTTTGCGGTGGTATGACAGTTAAGTAATTCGTCATCCCGCTACTTGTTAGCGGGATCTATCCGCAGCGGTATGACGTAGGACTGCTGTCATTCCGCTACGTGTTAGCGGCTGAGATACCGCGAATGAATCGCGGTATGACGGTCTGCGGCGGTATGACGGTTCGCGGTGGTATGACGTAGTAGCTATTTCTTGCAATCAAGTTTCGTTAAAAGTCAGATTGAATGGTTAAATCTTCCACCCAAATAACCACGCACTCTACTTGCTTGTTTGGATATATTTCTTGTACTAAGGTTTTATAGATTAACATCTGTTTTTTTATTTCATTTAATAAGGAAACAGAAACGTTACGGTGTGATTTGTAGTCAATTATGATTGCTTTATCTTGCGTTATGCATAGCCTATCTAGTCGTACTAATACTGACTTGCCATCAATTGTTCCACTCAGTGTAATCTCTGATTTGCCTTCCAAGTCAAACAAATAGCCATATTTTTCATTAAAGGCTAATATTTTACTGTAAATTTCATCCTTATCTTCGCTGATGTTATCAAGGTATTTTCTGACCCAATTTTTTCTCCTTTCTTTTTCTATCTTGGGCATATACTGCAATATGCTGTGAATAATCAGGCCTCTTGCATAACCATCTGTCATCCAAGTAGCTGACACTGGGATCCATTCTGCTCCTTCTTTTTCACTGGATTCCAGCGTCACGCGCTGGGATGACACCGAAGAGTGGGCTAAAGCTGGTGGAAGGGAAATGACCGGAACGTCAAAATAATCACGTTTTTTATAAATGTAAGGGTAGTTTGCATTCACGCATAATACTTCAACTTTTTCTTTAAATATTGGCTGTAAATCCCTTTGTTTCTTTTCATATGGCTCTCCGTACTTAGTGATTAGATCATACCAAGAGCCCTTTTGCACTGGCTCTTTACTTAAGATGTATAACTCATCTTCAGCACGCGTGAGTGCTACGTATAATAAACGCAAATATTCATTATAATCCTCTAGTTTTTTCTCTCTTTTTACTTGATCGCAATAAGCGTTGTTGTTTTTTCCACACCAAAATGGCACTTCTGTTCCATCAAAGATAATGCTTTCACTGTTTCTTGGCACTGTGTTTGTATCAACCAAAAATACTATGGGAGCTTGCAGACCTTTTGATTTGTGAATTGTCATTATTCGCACAGCATTGCGTTCTGATTGCATATCATTCTTAATCTCCGGATTATTCTCCTTGATCCATTGAACAAACGCTTGAAGAGATGGGTTTTCAAATTGCAACACGAGGTTCATAAATTCGTCTAGAACCTCAAAGCACTCAAGACCTAGCCTTGCAGCAAATTTCTTCTTACCTGTACGCAATATATGTGTAAATAGTGCAAGAGGAGACTCTATGCGAGATAAGTTAATGAGATAGTTTAATTCACTATAGATAACCACAGAATAATCCTGAATTCTTTCCCATAGTGAATGCTCTTTACGGTCGTATGCAATGTTAAATAAATCATCCTCGGTGAAATTAAATAGCGGTGATTTTAAAGCATTTGCAAGAGCTAAATCATTTGCCTGGAGGAGTAAAAATTCGGCCAAAGCTATTAAGTCCTGCACGGCTATATAGTCCATAATTCTAAAATAATCCCGGCCTACAACTGGCACGTTTGCTTTTTTAAGTTCGCTTATTATGTAATCAACTAATACGTTTCGTTGCCGTACCAAAATCATAATGTCTCTTGGCTCTATATGGCGATCTTTAGCGACTAAAATTCGCCCTTCATTTAACCAATTGTGAATTCTGTTGGCTATTGTTTGAGCAAGTAATCGGTCTGCTATTATATAATTTTCCCTGCATGTCAGAGGAATTTGTAAAGCTTGCTGTTCTTTCTCTTTGCGCCTTGGTAACGCTGGCCAAATTTCAATATATCCTTGGTCATTTTCTCTATGTGGAACATGTTTTATTTCATTATCATTAAAAGATATTTCTGCGCGGAAGTTATTAAATATTCTATCTACAAGCATCAAAACTTCTGGAGTTGAGCGAAATGACTTTTCAAGTTGGCATGATATCCAATCTCTACCACCAGTTTTCGTATGAAAGTATTGTTGCATATAGTTGAATAGATGGGGATTTGCTCCTTGAAATCTGTATATGGATTGTTTTACGTCACCAACAACAAATAAGGTTCGCTTTTCATCATTACCGGCAAAAAATTCATCGCAGAGATTTGTTATAATTTTCCACTGGCTGATGCTATTGTCTTGTGCCTCGTCAACAAGGATGTGATCTATTTTTTGATCCAAGTTAAACAATATCCAATCTTTATAGTTTGGATTGCTAAGAAGATTTGTTGCTAAGTTGATTATATCATTGTAGTCAAGCAGTGCATTTTTTGATTTTTCACTATTATACAAATCAACATATACTTTAAATACACCAAGTAAGCTACTGATTCTCTTGAATATTTGATAAGAGTTCATGTCTCTTATATGGGTAAATACTACATTCTGAACGCTCTCTATTATTTGCTCTGCATCTTTGAATTTCTCCAAAATACTTTTTGTTGCAATGGATGATATGCTCTTTTTTTCGTGCGATTCTGATTTTAAAAAGACCTTGGCTAGGTTTTCTACTTTAGTGTCATTCCAGCGCGTGACGCTGGTTCTTTTCTTCTGGATCCCAGCTGAGATGACAGTAGAATAAAGTATTTCACTATAACTCTGATCTCTTTTACTGCCTTCACTTAATATCTCGGCTAGTCTTTCCACGTGCTCAATTGTTTCACTCTGTAAGTCATGAATTTCATCTGGGGCACTCAATTTATCTTTGATATATTTCGAATCATTTGCTGACGCTGATCTTTTTACACATAAAGTATAAAGCAAATCGCGTAGTTTATTTTCATCAATTTCAGTTGCAATAAGGTTGATATCATCCTGCACAGTTTCGTTATGAAGCACTTTATTGAATATGATGGAATGTAATTCTTTGCATTCGCTCAGCGTGCAATTTGGAGCAATGCCAGCTTCTATAGGAAAGCTGGAGATTAATTTGTAACAGAAAGCGTGTATGGTTTGTATAGTTAGACCAAGATTTTCCAGTTCAGAGAAAAGCCTTCTTGCTCTTGTTAAATAATCTTTATTTTTTCTGGATCCCAGTGTCACGCACTGGGATGACAAGTAGGGGTGCTGAGATCCCAGTGTCACGCACTGGGATGACATTGGAAAGAAATCTAGTTGTTCTAGATCTGCTGCCAACACACTATCTGAACATATTGCCCACTTACTGAGTATGCTGTGAATGCGATTCTCCATTTCGTTTGCTGCAGCATTGGTGAATGTTAAGCAAAGAATATTTCTTTTGTTTTCTAATAAAAGTCTCAATACTCTGTCTATTAAGATTTTTGTTTTGCCTGTACCAGCGGACGCATTTACCCACACAGAGAAATTAGGATTTATGGCATTTGATCTCATCAGAAGTGCGAGAACCTTATAAAAGTTGACTAGAATAGCATTATACATATAATGTAAAAATAGTGTTAGTGAAGATATATAATGAAAAGTTTTTGTGTAAAGGCGCCTGCAAAAATCAATCTTTTTTTGCATGTTGTAGACAAAAAAGAAACAGGGTATCACTTGATTGAAGGTTTATTTGTCTTTGCTAATCTCTCTAATTTTTTGGAAATAAAAGTAGGTGAGAAGGATTCTAGATACGATAACTCTACAGTTGAATTTATAAACTCCGAGTCTAAAATAAATAACCAATATAACACTGTAATGAAAGCGGTTAATCTGCTGCTTAGGCATGCTCCTGTACGCACTAAAGTCACTGTAAAGGTTGTAAAAAACATACCAATTGCTGCAGGACTTGGTAGCGGATCCTCAGATGCTGGAGCTGTGGTACGTACGCTAGGGAAGCTGTGGGAGATTGATAGGACGATTTTAAATGAAATAGCCTTAAACGTTGGTGCTGATGTTCCCGCAAGCGTAGATAGCAAGCCAGTTTTTGTTAGAGGTATTGGCGAAGAATTATGCCACATTAAAAAATTCTCTTTACCTACAAATGTGGTGCTTGTGAAACCGAAAAAAAGGTTTTTGAGTACACCAGAGGTATTTTCCAAACATGAAGGAAAATTTTCTGAGCCAATTAAATGGAGCGATGACGCTGAAAAGGATTTGTTGAAGTTTCTTAAAGAGACGAGAAACGATCTTCAAGAAATAGCAATAAGCTTTGTACCTGAAATTAAGGATGTGATATCAACACTTAAGTCACAAGAAGGCTCTATACTTTCTCGCATGTCAGGCAGTGGTGTATCATGCTTTGGAATATTCGATAGTGAGGAAAATGCAAAAGCTGCTGCAGTTAATATCGGAAAAAAGCAACCAGAATGGTGGGTATGCAACACTCAATTAATAGTTTGACTTATGGATATAACTCCCTTAATTTCCGAGAATAAAAATCTTATAAATGGTTACAGGGAAGGAAAATTTTTGGTAAACAATCAAGAATATTGCGGCTCAATTATAATTTTTCCTGAAAAGGTGATAAAATTGAAAGAAAGTGATATAAACAGCAAGGAGTATTTTGAATCTTTTTTAACAGAGGAAATAGAAATTTTGTTAATAGGTACTGGTAAAACACGCAATATACTAAGTTCTTCAGTGAAGTCCTATCTTATGGAACAAAAAGGTTTAAATTTTGAATTTATGACAACAGGTTCTGCATGCAGAACCCATAATATTCTGATATCCGAAGATAGATTTGTTGTCAGTTATCTAATAGCCATATAGCATGCTTACCCAGGACTTTTTCATCAACAGTCTAGTTGCAGTAGTTGTAATTAGCCTAGTAACAGGCGCTTTAGGATCGTTTATGATATGGCAAAGGTTATCTTATCTTGGTGATAGTTTGTCCCATTCTTCGTTGCTTGGTGTTGCACTTGCTTTAATCTTTAAGATTAGCCCATCGCTTAGCATAATGCTCATTGCAATTACATTTGCTATACTACTTTCTCTTAATTTTAACAGATTATATTCTGCTGATACGATATTGAACATTGTTACCAATGTAGTTTTATCATCGAGTTTAATACTTATGTCTTTTCTTCCATCTGGCAATAATAGTATTATTAGCTCACTGTTTGGTGATATATTAACGCTCGATCAAAGTGATATAGTATTGATTTTTTTAACCTCTGCAGTAGTTACTTTGATATTAATATTTAGATGGCGTTATTGGTTAATGATTTCAATTAATCAAGATTTAGCAGTAGTTGAAAAAATTAATGTTACCTTTGTTAGACTAGAATTTTTAATCACTCTTGCTATATTTATAGCAATTGCTGCCCAACTAATAGGAATATTACTCATTGCTGCATTTTTGCTAATACCAGCAGCATCTGCAAGGCTCATTTCGAAAACTCCAATGCAGATGATTATTGTTGCAACAGTTTTTTCTGTGATCTCTGGGATATCAGGTCTCATGTTATCTGCAAGTTTTGATTTGTTAACTGGACCTGCAATTATACTTGTTGCAGCGGTATATTTAATTATCGCTTATTTTATGAGGCTAGTATTAAGCAGGTTGGCTTAATTTTGATCTCGAATGTTAATAATTTTGTAATATACTCATTATAAAACATCACTATCTTAGCACAAAATAGTTTTTGCTATACTATTCTTTATATGCTAATGATAAGTTGTTAATTTTATGGAGTAAGCAATATGAGCGAAGAAGGATTTTTTTCCAAATATATATCTCAACCTGTGAAAAAATTTTATAATTATATTACAGGAAAAACAGAAGAGTCAGATGATGTAGCAGGTGATGTGCATAATATTGCACAAGGAGACTCAGAGTCTTTGGATACTCATGTACAGTCAAATGAGAATGATATCATATAGATAGCATGAGGGTCACACCATCCAAAGTTAAAAAATTCCTAGAGAAACCTGATGCTTTACGTGGTGTGTTAATTCATGGAAGTGATAACAGTAGGGTTGATTTTTATGTACAAGAAATAATTGCTAATTTGGGTGAGTGTTCAGTTCAGGTGATGGATTTTGCAATAGTGAATAAGTCACCCAGTTTACTGTTTTCTGAATTGGCAAACGTTTCGATGTTTACCAGCAAAAAATTAATTAAGCTGATAAATGTGAGTGGAGGTATATCCAAGGAGTTAAAAAATGTATTGGATTATAACGCAAGTGGTCATTATGTAATGATGGTAGCAAATGATCTTCCATATAATTCTGCGACTAAAAGTTATATGGAGAGTTCAAAAATTTTTGGTGTGATTGCTTGCTATAAGGACAGCAACAGCAATCTTTATGACATTATATCAAGTTACTTAAAACAAAATGATATAAAATGCACAAATGAGATAATCTACCATTTGCAATCTTACTTTAATCATAGCAAGCTGCCTATATGTTCAGAACTTGAGAAGTTAGTTTTATACTTAGGGGAGA
>NZ_JAPQLM010000046.1:0-12493 GCF_028981765.1 Wolbachia endosymbiont of Drosophila seguyi | reverse complement strand
TTAAGTAATCCTTACCTTTTAATCTGCAGATTGGCGAAAGCAAATACAATAGCTTCACTATCATGATAAGTGGGCTGGCGAAGGGTGTCAAGTAAGTTTTTTCGTTTCTGTGGGCTACCTGGTTTTCCTACTGAAATTTTGAAAAATGTAATCTACTCCTATATTCAAATATATCAAGCAGTAATTCAAAATCAGCCATTGCGCCTTTTGCGTTATTATACGCGAGATTGAGCAGCTCTTTGTCCTGATATAAATCAGCAAATTTAAATTCCATACATCCTGATTGTTTTGTGCCTAAAATATCTCCACTGCCTCTTAGCATCATATCCCTTTCAGCAATGTAAAATCCATCTTGTGACTCACACATGATCTTTAACTTTGAAGATGAGCTTTTACTTAAATTATCGTATAATAATACACAAAAAGATGGCTTGTTTCCTCGCCCTACTCTGCCTCTTAACTGATGCAATTGTGATAACCCAAATTGCTCTGCATTTTCTATAATCATGATGGTTGCATCTGGCACATCTATACCAACTTCTATCACAGTGGTTGCAACAAGCAGAGAAAATTCATTCCTTTTGAAGGAAAACATAACTTGATCTTTCTGCTCCTGAGTCAATTTTCCGTGTATTATCCCGACTTTATCAAGAAATGTTTTTTGTAATTCCTGAAAACGCATCTCTGCTGCAGCAATATTGGTCTCTTCGTTTTCTTCTATATATGGACAAATCCAATATGCTTTTTCGCCCCTGTTTATAGCACCTTTTAGCTTTTCAATAACATCTGACACCCTACTAATGTTCATAGTTACAGTTTTTATTGGCAATCTGGATTTTGGTTTTTCTTTCAAAATTGAACATTCAACATCACCATACATAGCTTGCTGCAAGGTTCTTGGAATGGGAGTTGCAGTAACGAAAAGTATATCGGCATTTTCTCCTTTTCCTACCAAGCGATTTCTCTGCATCACTCCAAATCGCTGTTGTTCGTCTATGACTGCAAGCCCTAAATTTTTAAATGTAACGTTAGCTTGAAATAGTGCATGAGTGCCAATCACTATATTTAAAACACCACTTGCAAGTTCGTTCATGATAATCTTTCTTTCCTTGCGCGAAGTTTTACCAGTAAGCAGCGCAACTTTTATATCGGTACAGGATAAAACTTCCTCAATCCAATTATAATGTTGCTCCGCCAAGATAGTAGTCGGTGCCATTAGAGCTGCCTGCATGTTGTTTTCTACCACATTTATCATTGCAAAAAGTGCAACTACGGTTTTGCCACTACCAACATCACCTTGCAGCAAGCTTATCATGCGATACTTGGATTTTTGTCTCTCTGAGATCTCATCTATTGCACGAGTTTGATCATTTGTTAATTGAAACGACAATTCATTTAAAACTTGCTCTTTGTATTTACTCAATATTATAAATTCTCTTCCCCTTTCTTTCACATGATTTTTTCTTGCAAGTTTCAGCGCTAGCTGATACGCAAACAATTCATCATAAGCAAGCCTTTTTCTACAAACCTCAGCTTCCACCAATGAGCTTGGTCTGTGCAACTTTATGATGCTTTCCCTCCAACTTAACCATTTTTTTTGCTTGATTAATGTATCATCTATCCACTCTGGTAAATCAGGCAATTCCTTTAGATTAGAGCTTATTATGTTCCCAATGCGCTTATTGGTAATGCCACGGCATAATTGGTAAACTGGCTCTATGCAAGCTATTTCTTTAAATTGGTTGATGTCAAGCGACACGTAATCTGGATGAGTAATTTGCCAATGTTCAGCAAATTTTTCGAGTTTGCCACTGATGATCACATTTGCTCCAATTGGAAATAGTTTATATAAATACTTAACTGAGTAATTAAAAAAGACTATGAATATATACTGACTCTCACTTTCAACGACTATTTTATATGGTCTACCTCTAAAAGTGGGCGACTGATGCTCATAAACTTTTGCAATGAAAGTTGTAAATTCTCCAACTCGAGCATCAGATAGTAACTTGCTTCTATCCACATAACTAAGTGGCTTATAAAACAGCAGATCCACCACCTTGTCCCCACCACAAAGTTTAGGCAATATTGCGGAATGGAACTTAGGTATATTCTCCAGCCTGCTATTTAGAAAAATCTGATTGCTCATTGAGATTCATACATGTGTAAAACTGTTATAGAGCCTTTTTAAAATCTTGTCACCTTATGGTCAGGTATGCACTATAGCTAGCACAGCTCTCTAACGTTATACCGCGATTCATTCGCGGTATCTCAGCCGCTAACACGTAACGGAATGACGAATTTGTTGTTTTTAAAATCGTCGGTAAGCCTAAGTTACCCCTAACTATATTTGCTATCATAGGGCTTATAGTAGGTATTTTATTAACTTATTAATCATTTTTATGTATTATTATACCATTAGCAGTCTATATCAAGGTATTAATGATGAACGGCTCTACACCAAAAGAAAAGGAAAATCCAATAGTTACACTAAGAGCTCAAGCAGAAAAGTTTGGTTTTAGCAGGTTGAGGGCTGGTAAAGATAATGCTGAAGCGAATTCTGGTGCAACTATGTACGTAGATCTTCCAAGAATGAAACTTGTTATTCAGAACAAAGTTATAACAAAAGAGCTTGTTGATGAATTATATAATAAACATACCAACCTCATTTCAAATGACAAAAATAAGTACCGCCAATTTGTAAAACAAGTTTTTACAGAGCTATTTGAATATGCTGAAGCAGAAGTTCCAAATGATTCTATTCTAGAAGAACTAATCACTAATTGTAACCAGGCTGCTTATGTGGGTGCATTGTATGGTAAAGGAGGACCTATCCTTCATTTAGCTGAAACATATGGGTTATTGTTTCAGTCTAATCATGTAACACATATTAATTGTAGTGATCCAAGTCATGCGGCAATCAGAATTGAAGAAAAAATTGCAGTTCGCACTTTTGCAGAACTGGAAGAAGAATTATGTAAATTGGATAGCTCGCTAGAATTCGCACTTAAGTCTCAAGGTGATAAAAATGTAACATATGAAGATGGTAAATTGTCACTTACTGTTCCTAAGAGACTGAAGGACTATAATATAGGTGATAAAAACTTGTTTGACGTTATAAAAGAGTGTTTTCAGAAATTTTGCGAGAGGCTTGGATTTTTTAAAATAAAAATAGAGCATGGCTTGGATAAGCCACCAAAAGTGAACAGCCATCTGGAAAATATGGAACCGCCCATTCATAGCAATGAGTATGGAAATACACCTGGAAACTAACAATTAAAATATTTCAAGCGCTGTTAGCTCATTTGCACAATCAATGACTTCAGAACTTGGGAACTGGTTTTTAAACCAAGTGTACTGGCGTTTTGCGTAGTGTCTTGTGTTTGTTTGAGCAATCTGTATCGCTTCGTCTAAAGTAATCTCACCTTTCAAATACTTTACAATTTCTGGCACTCCATGTGCTTTCATAGCTGGCAAATTTGGAGCTAAGTTCATACTAAGTAGCTTTTTTACTTCATCAATTGCTCCATTTTCGATCATTTTGATAAAACGAGAATTTATTTTTTGGTATACATCCTCACGTTTAGGCAAAATTGTATATATCTTAAAATTATCGAATAAAGGAGGCTGTCTATTTTCTTGCCATACAAAGATTGTCTTACCAGTTTCAGTGATAACTTCAAGTGCTCTTGAAAGACGGTGCGAGTCATTAATACAGATTTTATCTTGAACTTTTGAGTCTTTGCTTAATACTAATTTATAGAACTCCTCTTTACTTAAATTTTTCCTGAGCTCACTTACGTTTTTTCTCACTTCCTGACTTATTTGTGGCATTGATGATAAGCCTTTGATGAAACTGCTGATGTAAAGCCCGCTTCCTCCAGTGATGATAGGTATTTGAGCATTTTCTAATGCGTGATTAACTTCTTTTTCTAAATCCTCTAACCATAGACCCACGGAATAATTTTCTTTTGCTGAAACATAACCATATAATTTATAAAATTCTTCTTGCTTTAGTGGTTGAGCAGTAATTATGGGAATTTCTTTGTATACCTGCTTTGAATCACAATTTATTATACTAATATTTCCATATTTTTCTCTCAGGTTATCGCATAATTCTGATTTACCTGAGGCCGTAATTCCTGTAATAATTACTATATTATTTTTCATTTATATTAATTTAATTAACATATGATAAAGTGTAGTAAAAGTTTGGATTCTACAATCTAAAGTTTGGAGATTTTTATGGCAGAAAACAACGACAATAATTCATTTACTAAGCGTTTCACAAACAGGACTCCTGGCGGTACAGGGGAAGGTTTTTCCAGTAAGTATTCGTCTCAAAACACCAAAGAACGGGCATTAGGGGAAAAAGGAAAAATTTCTGAATTAGCAGGCAAAAAAACCGAATCCAAGGAAGCTTTTTCTGAAAGTGGCGGCATAAAAAGTAAAAGCAGAACTGTCAATGAAAGATCTTTTGCTGATGCAACAAAAAGAAGTAGGTCAGATCTTATATACTTAGTCCGTGGTAAAGATCGTGGAAAATCAGCGTGGCATTATGTATTCGTTGATAAAGAGAAAAGAGAAATGTTTCTAGCAAAAAGCAGAACTGGCTCTATAGATGTTGCAGACTATGGAGAGATTTTGTATTCAGGATGGGGAGAGGATCCACCACAGGCAATAATTGATAAAGTCAATGAAGAGTTTGGGTTGTAGCAAATCTGCATAACAAATGGTAAGCTGCGTTGCATTACGTTTACAAAAACTAGCAGTTACTATATAAGATACAGTGCAACAAAACTGATCTAGTTGTTATGAATAAGTTTTTAGCTATATGGTATCTAAAATAATAAATGCAATACAGAACAATTTATTAGTGTGTTTTCCAACAGAAACAGTGTATGCTCTTGCTTGTAATGCACTAGATAATGAATCTATAGGAAAAATATATCAGATAAAGAAACGCTCTCAAAATAAACCACTGTCTATATTTGTTAGTGATATTTACAATTTGACAAAAATAGCAAAGGTAAAGGAAAGATATATTGATTTAATAAACCACTTTTCTCCTGGACCAATTACCTATATTTTACCACTTAAAAACAACAACATATTGCCAAACGAATTCTTTAAAGATAGTATAGGTATCAGAATTCCTGAGCATCCTATTGCAATTTCAATACTAAACAAACTGAAAGTTCCAATAGTTGCAACTAGTACAAATATTTCAGGAAAAGAAAGTGTATGTAAGGCAAACGATATACCACAATCCATTAAGCAACATTTATCTGTAGTGATTGAAGATGACGAACTAGTTTCTGGTATAGAATCTACTATTATTGACTTAATCGAAGATAAGATTAAGGTTTTAAGGGAAGGTGCAATTTCATTACAAACAGTAAACAACGCATTTTCAAACTAAAATCTATAGGAGAAAGAATGAAAAAAGTAATAGGCCACAACCAAGCCAAAAAAAAAATAATGAACAACTTATCTGTTCAGTCTTGGCTGATCTGTGGTAAAAAAGGTATAGGAAAAGCAACACTTGCAAAATCCTTCTCCAATTGGTTACTCATAAAAAACTATAATGAAGTAGCATTGGACTTACACATTGTTGAAGGTGATACTATCGGAATAGAAAAAGTCAGAGAAATGAAAAACTTTCTACACTTAAGTCCCATTCAATCAGAACACAAAATAGCTATAATAGATAGCTTAGAGGCAATGACTAATAACGCTAAAAACGCAATATTGAAAATATTAGAAGAGCCGCCAAAAAATTCTAAGATATTTATAATTAGCCATAAGCCATATGATATACAAACCACTATCCGGTGTAGGTGCTTTCAGCTAAATTTACTCCCATTAACTTATGATGAAACAAAGCAAGTTGCTTCATCTCAATGTAAATTTGATAATCAAACGTTTGACGAAATGATTACTTTATTTCCTGGAATGCCAGGAATGATAATAAATACAATAAGTAGTGATGCTTATGAAGCATACAAATGCTTTTATAAATTTCTTCATGATTTAAAGAATCCCAATATGATTAATAAAGTAATTAATAGCGAAATCGAACTAGAACTAGCATCATATATAATTCAGGCCTTCATTTTAGAAAGCATAAAGAGAGAGGTAAATGGTGTTGAAATTCTGCTAAGTCAGTGGAAAAAAATAAATGAACTTTTCGTTGCCGCAAAGCAACTCCACTTAGATAAAAAGCATGTTTTAGCTAATGTAGTTAATATCATGACATAAGTTTACAAAGTATAATACTTTTAACATAAATTCATGATAAAATTCTGTTAATTTAATACTCGAAGTATATAATTTGACTGATAATAAATTAACTGTATGGCAATCAATAGAAGTTTTGACGAAAGCCATATTGAACATGCAGAAAAAATTAAGCTTAATTAAGAATATAGCTTCAGATCAAGACATAACCCTAGAAAAAGGAAAGGAGTTGTTAAGTGGCATTTATGAAGCAAATTTTAAGCTAAACAAGACAATCAATATAGCTACTTTGCCAAAAATTGGCTATCATATGCTAAATGGTGAGCTTGTTGTACGTAATCATATTACGGAAGAGGAAGTAAAGATTCCTGGAGATTTTCATTACCTTAAAGTCGTAAAATCCGATCATGATAATTATAAATTAACGTTTTGTAATTTTTTAGGTAATGAGTTTTTTGAATATAAAAAGTATGATCCACAATATTCTGGTATTTCAGATGAATATAAATTTGTGGATTTTGGTAGTGTAAAAAAGACTCATAATCTAAAATTTAAGGAATACATTGGTCATGCACCTAAATTTTTTGCTGCAGAAGGGCCTATTGAGCCTGGATCCCAAAACCATGTAATTGATCTATTTGAGCTAGTCAAAAGTGGTAAAGGTAGAAAAGTGGGAACCTTTGCTGATGAATTTGGTTATTTTGATGATCAAAATAAATTACATTATTATAATTATCACAAAAGTGTAGAAAGTAATACTTATGATCCTGAAAATTTCAGTGTAAAAATGATAAATATAGATGTGAGCAAAATCGATAAATTCTACCTCATTGCAGAACAAGGTGATATAATCATTCATCCTATTTGGGAAAATTTAGACATATTTTAAAGTTTTTTTTAGAGTATCTAAGCTTATTGTTATTATAATGATCCGATTAGGTCTGGTAGTATTGTGTTATGGAAGATAAATTGCTTGAATCAGTAAAAAACAAAAGTTATTTCAGTAAAGCAGTCGAATGGTACTGCCATAGGTATCTGTTTTGTGTAGCAGAAAGATCTTGGATGGCATTAATAGTATCGCTTCTCCTAGTATGCTTATGTTTATTAACATTAAACATATACCTGTTATTTCCTATTAAAAAAGATTTAAATTTTGTGAAGTATATGAACCACACAGAAGATGAGTTCTCTGCAATGCATAAGCTTAGTTTCAGTAAAAAGGAAGATGAATACACTTCCACAGCGAGGTACTTAATAAGTAAATACATTGAAATATACGAGTCCATTAAGATCGTTGAACCGAAGTACCAAGAAAATTTTATAAGAAACAATTCTATACATAAAATCTATCAAGGCTTTCAGGAAAAAACGAATAATGAAGCTGGTAATTTGTCTTTATCTAAAAGAAAAATCGCCAACATAAATGTAATAACATTATCTATTGATCGATCGACCAAGGACTTAGTTACATTTGCTGGAAATGCTACTGTAGTTTTTACAACCGAGCAAAATAAGGAGGATACTGTGGAGATTAGCTTCACTTTGTCGAATATAAAAGCAACTCTGGCTGGTATAATACCATTTAAATTTATTGTTAATGGTTATAAATACAGATTTTAAAATATTACTTGGTAGCTAAAAAAAATAACCAAAGTGCACATAGCAGTAATAACTGGAGGTAAAACTAGAAGAATTGGTGTTTTTTTAATAAAGTAATTCTGAGAAGGTTTTAAGAAAAAGGCGTTGTAAATTATCGGTAAAAAGTACAGAGCGTTGAGTATAGTACTAACAATTAACACTAGAGTTACAAACACAGAAAGTATTACATTGCCAAAGTTGAAAACAGCTTGAAAAATGAGAAATTTACCCCAAAAAGTCGGAGCAGGCGGCACCCCTATCATAGACAATGCACCTATAGCAAATGCTGTCATGCTAATTGGCATACTGCGTCCTATACCGTAAATCTTATCTATATATTTCTCACCTGCTCTCGTTATTATTGCTCCGGCAACGAAAAACAAAGTGATTTTTGCAAATGCGTGGCAAACTAATTGAAAAATTGCAACCCTCATGCTGAGATCACTAAAAATTGAAGCGAATAATATAATATACGACAATTGAGAGATGGTAGAGTAAGCAAGCAATTTCTTTAATTCTTTTTGCTTGAGTGCAATCAATGATGCAGTAATAATAGTAAATCCAGCAGCGTACGGAAGCCACCCTCCAGCAAACCAATTTTGCTGCACAAAACGTTGCATATTATCGACGCCGAAAGTGTATAATATAACTTTTATGATGATGAAAACTCCGGATTTCACAACAGCAACAGCGTGCAGTAGTGCACTCACAGGAGTTGGTGCAACCATTGCTTTTGGTAACCAAAAATGAATTGGCATTAATGCAGCTTTTCCTATTCCGTAAATCAGCATAGCAAAACACACTGCAATGAAAGTGATGAGTGAAGTATCAAATTTGAATATTCCACCGCTTACAAAGTCTAAAGTATGAAATTCATGATATAAAAGGCCTATTGCAGGAAAAAATAATACCAAAGAAGAGAAAAATAGCACGCCAAAGTAATAGCGTCCTGCAATCATTGATTCATTTGTTGAGTTGTAAGTAACCAGAGGGTATGTACTAATAGTTAGAAGCTCATAAAAGACAAATGTAGTGAGCAAGTCTCCAGAAAAAGCAATAAACATTGCACAGCCAATCGATATTGAAAAAAAGCATAGAAAACTTGAGTGATTGCTATCAGCATAGTTATTCTGCATATAACATATTGCATATATACTGGTCAGCACCCATAAAAACGATATTAATAAACTGAATATTACTCCGGTAGACTCTAGCTTTAAACTAATGTGCAAATTATTACCAAAATCCATGAGAATAAATTGAGAATGATCACCATATACCCAATATAAAGTGCACAGACACGTATACGTAAACAGAAGTACAGAAGAAGTGACAGTAATACTATTGTTCACTCCGGGCCATTTACCAGTAAAAAAAATAACTAACGCACTTAAAAGTGGAATCAACGCAGTAATTAATAAATAATTCTCAGTAATTGAAAATGGTAAGGAAAGAGACGTTAAAACACAGTCCATTAAATAATTCATCTTTTTGTTTAGGTAAAGCTAGAATTATACTAAAATCATAGAAAAACCGCTATGTTTTTTTGGCAAACTAGTCGTTTGTGTATGCTATAGCTATACTGCGATTCATTCCACAACTGTACGAACATTTGTTTTTGTTAAACACAACAAAGATGTCATCCCAGTGCCCTGACTACTTGGATCCAGGAAAGTTTGCTTGTGAGCAAGCAAACTAGCATAGAAAAACGTTTTCGATGAGATTGCAGAAAACCAGTGTCTGGGCACTGGGATGACAAAGGAGGACAGTGTCAAGCACTGACCATTTGCTGTGCAGTTTACCTTTAAAAATGAATGTTCATACAGTAAGCCATAAGATGACAAAAGAGTAAACTTTATCTGTGTGAGCTATAGACGCAAATTACAACAAATGCAGTAGCGTAATCTCCATCGTCACTTAAAGAAAGATGAATTTTGGAGATAAAATCCTTGCTAACGGTAAGATATGGCTTGCCTCTTACATCATTGTATATTTCTATATCTTTCATTGTAATACCCTGACCACTACCTCGTGCTTTAACAAAAGCTTCTTTTGCTGCAAAGCGTTTAGCAAAATACCTTGCTCGCATTTCTTGACTATTATACTTTCTACTTAGCTCTATTTCCTTTTCAGTGTAGATTCTATTGAGAAATTTTTCCCCGTATTTTTGTAATATTCTCAATATTCTTGGTATATATACTATGTCAGTGCCGATACCGTGTATCATTTTGCGCTAAAGTGATTTATTGCTTCCTCAATCTGCATTTCCTTTACCTCTCCAGTTGCTCTATTTTTTACTTCAACTATATTTTCACTTACTGCTTTCTTTCCGACAATTATTTGCCACGGCAAGCCTATCAGATCCATTCTAGAAAATTTTACTCCTACACTCCCTTCCGTATCATCGTAAAGCACTTCATCGCTCTTCAAAGCTTTGTATATTTTATCTGCAGCCTCCGTTACTTTCGTTTGTAAATTGATTAAACCAATTCTGAAAGGAGCTACCTCCTCCGGCCAGATAATTCCCTTATCATCATGAAAAGCTTCTATTATCGCACCAACAAGTCTTGAAACCCCAATGCCATACGAACCCATATGTATATTGACATTTTTTCCATCTTGAGAAGTAACACTTGCCTTCATAGGCTTTGAATATTTGTCGCCAAAATAAAAAATATGCCCTATTTCAATACCTTTACTAACATTTAACTGCTCTTGTGATATAGGGCAAGTCTCAGGATCATGCATATCATCTGCAACTGCGTATATACTCTTTAAACTTTCAATATCTTCACTCTCTAGTAGTTCAGAAAATTTATTGTCATAATATAAAGTGCTCTCACCAGTGTTTGCCAATATATGAAACTCGTGGCTCAAATTTCCTCCAATTGGCCCCGTATCAGCTCGAACTCCAATTGGAGTAAATCCCATGCGTTTGAAGATTTTTATGTAAGTTTTGTACATCAAATTATATGAATTCAGTGCACCTTCGTAATCTACATCAAAACTGTATGCATCCTTCATCAAAAATTCCCTGCCCCTCATAACACCATAACGTGGTCTTACCTCATCACGGAATTTCCATTGAATTTGGTATAAACAAAGTGGCAAATCTTTGTAACTTTTTACCACATCTCTAATTAAATCAGTTGCTATCTCCTCATGCGTTGGACCAAAAAGCATATCTTCCTCATGCCTATCCTTTATGCGTAGCATTTCCTTACCGTAATCATCGTAACGCCCTGATTCTCGCCAAAGACTTGCTGGTTGCACACAAGGCATTAATGCTTCAATAGCACCGGATTTGTTCATTTCATCTCTGATAATATCTTCAATATTCTTAAGCACTAAGAGACCAAGTGGTAACCACGTATAGATGCCAGATGCTATCTGCTTTATTAAACCTGCACGCAAAGAATATTGATGGGAGATAATTTTAGCATGGGCAGGCTTTTCCTTTAGAGTTGGCAGGTAATATTTGGATAAGCGCATATAATAGATCTGATTGTATTAAGTAATCTTAATACAATCAGACCTGTAGGTAAACTTATTTTGAAAAGGGAGGGAAGTGCATGGCTGACCATTTCATAGTTATCATAGTCCTTGTACAACATTTTCCTTTTGGCATCGCAACGCTTTTCCACCAAACTGTGCTATGCGATCCTCAACAGAAAGAGGAGGTGAATCTTGCACCTCATTATCCACTGAGTCAACATTATTTACTTGTGGTGAATCAACACACGAACTTGGCGGTACCGGTGACTCCTCTTCACTATCTGAGAATTGCATGACTGCTGCTCTCTCCTTAAGTCTCTTTGTCCAATCTGAATCATTATCATCCGACTTCTTTCTCTCTGCTTGCTCCCTATCTATTCTTGCAGCAAACTCTTCTGGTGTTTCTTTTTTGTCATTGCCCCCACTACTTTCTAATTTTGCTTTCAATTCATTTGTAAAATTTTGTTGCTGCCCACTCTTTTTAACGTAGTACCTCCTCTTATCTGTTCAAACAGAGTAGAATGATTATTATTCTCAGGTTCACCAGCCTTCTTCGGTGCATCATTCTTAGGTTGCTCCGTACGCTTGGAAGCTGTAAAAAAATGCGGAGGCGGAGGTAGTAGTGCAGCATCTTGTGGCAATGGAGGAGGTGGCGGCGGTGGACTTGGATTTGGTTGTGTTCCAAACGTTACTGGAGGTGATTGAGGAGTAGGTACATTTGATTTATTCTCCAGATTAGTACAATTTTTACACACAAATTTTTGTGGTTCTTGAGATGGAGTATGGCCGAATTTCTGTCCATTAAGACCTACTTCTTTCTTATTATCATCTCTAGAAATAGCCAGTTTAACAAGATATGTCACTGAAATAAGTGCAACAACCGTAGAAACAGCAAAAATTGCTAAAGGAACTGCTGCAATAGGACCAGAACCAGAAACTGCTATAATAACATAAGGAAGATATTGACCAGATATGAAACTAAATATAGATAATAATGAAACAGCAATTAAAGGTTTCCATATAGTCTGCTTAGTTTTAGTAAGCTCCTGACTATCTTTTAGCAATGAAGAATTATTGGATATCATCATTTCTTTGCCTCACTTGTTAACGATAATTTAAT
>NZ_JAPQLM010000045.1:0-2815 GCF_028981765.1 Wolbachia endosymbiont of Drosophila seguyi | reverse complement strand
TCAAAAAGGCACAGGAATTCGGTTATATCTTAGTTCAACAGGAATAACTAATGGGAAGTTTCTTAGAAGTGGTATCAGTGATATTAGTAGCAGCACTTCTGATGATGAGGATAGAACAATAAAAGATAAAATGATGGAAAATGTTAAGCAGGATAACCATCAAAAAAGCTTTGATTTACATAAAGTACAAGCAACTGATGAATTAGAAACCGTAAAATTTCTCAAAACGCTAAGCAAGAAAGAAAGAGAAAAACTTGGTTTTTCTCCTAAACAGCAAAATAACCAAAAGGTTGAGACTAGCAAAAAACTTATAATCCACTTGATTGGAATCCAATCTATCAAGGTAAAAAGCTCTTTAGCTTAGGCAATATGTCGAGTAATTCGTCTTCATGTAGTGAAAAAAGCAATATTTCAGATGTAAGCGATAAGTCTAATAATTCAAACATTGTTAGATGTAATATTACTAGGAGTAACAGTAAGGAAGACCTTCGTAAACCTGATGCTTCACATAATGACAAATCTGCAGGTAAAAAATTATCTAATGTCAATGTAAGCGAATTAATCAGAAAGTTTGAACAAGGTAATGACATAGTAAAAGGGCGTTAATCAAATGTTACCCTATCTTTGTATATGTAAAGGTAGGGTATCTTTTCAAAATAGTATATCCTTTATAGCTTTGTTAATTTTTGACTCCCTCTCTGCAAAAGCAGTTTCTAGAGAGGTTTTAAGTTTTTCCCATTCTTCTTGACCATTTAGAACTAAAGATTTATATTCATTTTCAATTTTTTCCAATGCTCTTTGATATGAAAAACCTAATTCCTCATATATATCAATATTTATCGATTGCAGTATTACCAAAAATGAAAACAAATTCGGATCAGGTAATTCTTCTCTTGTGTGATTCAGAAGACACAGCTTTATTTTTTTTACGCAGTATTCTATTGTTTTTAACGATAGTGACAGGCTTTCTGCATAAAATATAAAACTATCTACAATCAAATTTTTTGACTTTTTCGGTAATTTAATATTTTCAAATAGTTCTTTTGTAAATTTTTCTATCGGTTGTTTTGGCAAATGTAAAGAGAGATCAGTAAAAGATTTTAGGTCAAAATTTGGTCCAAGTATTGTGCTGATTGCTCTTTGTACATTACTCTTATCTTTACTTACAGAAATAATGAAAACCAGCCCCTCCACATCAAGCATATACTTTATAGATTCCAAAAAATCGACAACGAATTTAGGACGGCACACATCAAGATTATCCACCATTATATAAATGTTTTTGTCTTTTCTGATTTTATTAACCACATCCGCTAACTGTGTTTTAAAATCTCTAGTACTCTCTTTTCTTCTTTGGAGAAGACTTAATTCACTCAAGACAAAACCTATGTCTTTTTTATCAGCCTCTTTTGCAGCATCAAGAAATACTGAAAGCATAGCAAGTGGAGATTTACTGATCAGCTTTCCTAGTGTGTTTAGAGAAAATAGCTCTTGGTTTATGTTCTTGAACTGTTGTATAACACTTCTTTTTACTTTATACGATACAAATAAATCTTCAAATAGGAAATTTAAAAAAGAAGGCAGTGGTTGGTCCAATGCATTGATATCCCATGCACTATAATAAGCTGCAATTTCATTTTGCTGTTTTAACTCTTTTACCCATTCTTTCAAAAAAAACGTCTTGCCCCATCCATCATATCCTTCCAAAGATATTATTGTAAAAGACTGATCAATTGTTTTAATTATAGTGTTGAATTTACCTGAAAATTGCTTATAGTTTAGGTGGTTATTTTCCCAAGCCACCACTTTAAGTGGTGGCACTATTTTTTTCTTTTTGAATGTTATTAGCGATATAAGTTTTTTTAAGCACATGTCTTATTTTATATTTAACTCATATTCTTGTCTTGAAGTAAGTGCTATCCTCAGCGTTCCTTCATCAAGATAGTCAATTTCTCCGCCCATTGGTATGCCGCAAGCAAGGCGTGATATTTTCACATCCAAATTTTTTAGCAATTCAATTATATATTGTGCAGTAACTTGGCCCTCTAATGTCGGATTAATTGCGATAATTATCTCTTCAATTTTAGACTCTGTCACTCTTTTCAGAATAGTGTCAAGGTTGAGTTCTTTTGGACCTATGCCATTTATTGCAGACAATCTGCCACCCAAAACATGGTATAAACCTGAATATATATTTCCTTTTTCAAACGCCCATAGATCACCTAATTCTTCTACTACACACAGTAACTTAGTGTCACGTTTTGGGTTAGTACAAATAGAACAAGGTGACTTAGTATCTAGATTTCCGCAAACTTCACACTCTATTATAAGATCTGCTAGCTCTTTAATCAAAGATGCAAGTGGTAGCATAACTTTTTCTTTGTTTTGGAGTAAATGTATAACTAACCTGCGTGATGATGATGGCCCTAAACTTGGCAATTTAGAGAAAGCATGAACTAGATTCTTTATGTTAACGTTCATTCAATAAATTCAGAATAGGCAGTCAAATGGTAACATCAAACCCTTTGTAAAGAAAGTGGTAAGTTTCTCTTGATCCCACTTTGATTAGCTATAGAAAAAATTTTTTACTCTAACGCAAAAAATTACTTCCGCACACTTAAAGCCTGATTATAATAGACTTCTTGCATAATCCAAACTAAGTAGAAAAAAGGTATCATCCGAGTAGCTCTCCTTTGTCATCCTAGTGCCTCCTTTTTTGTCATCCCAGTGCCCAGACACTGGGATGGCTTTGTTGCATCGCTAGCTATGATGGATTAAAGATAAAAAAGGTGGAGAATATCAGTAGCTTATTATT
>NZ_JAPQLM010000044.1:0-827 GCF_028981765.1 Wolbachia endosymbiont of Drosophila seguyi | reverse complement strand
CCTTTTTTAGTATAGATACCATTATCATCATCACCTTTTGCTAATTCTGGTATTAAAGCATCCACAACAGCTTTTTTTGCAACTTTTGTTGCAAGATCTGCAGTTTTAACAAACGCAGTATCTGCATCATTTTTAGTGTATACTTTATCGGTAAAATCAGTAGAAGCAATTATAGCATCCACGACATCTTTCGCTGCAGCTTTTGTTTTAAGCTCTGTAGCTTTGACAAAAGCAGTGTCTGCATCAGTTTTAGTGTAAACATCTGCAGTATTAGCTTTGTTGGCTAGATCAGCTGCACCAGCTTTCTCTCCTAGCTCAGCATCGACGTAATTCTTGTCAGCTTTTTTTGCCAACTCATCATTTACATTTCTTTTAGTGTAAACATCTGCAGTATTAGCTTTCTTTCTCAACTCATCATCCACACCTTTTTTAGTATATATACCTTTATCATTAGCACCTTTATTGAGTTCCACTATCAATTTTCCTAAAAAATTTTTGTTAGTTGCAAGGTTTTCTATTGTACTCAATTTTTCACTCAACGCCATATCACCCTCCATTAATTACAAAAACCATAGCATGCATGAAAATAGTATAATTTTCGTTAATGTTAGATTTTACATAAGATTTCCTTGAAACTTGTTGTTTCAGAATTCTTCTCTTGTCATTCAAGTGTGTAGCAGATGATGTCATTCCAGTCTGGAATCCAGCCTTTATTATGCAGCCACTTATTTAAAGTTAAGTTTTCTGGATCCCAGTGGGCTTTGTTGCATCGCTAGCTATGATGGATTAAAGATAAAAAAGGTGGAGAATATCAGTAGCTTATTATT
>NZ_JAPQLM010000043.1:0-862 GCF_028981765.1 Wolbachia endosymbiont of Drosophila seguyi | reverse complement strand
AATAATAAGCTACTGATATTCGCTATCTTTTTTATCTTTAATCCATCATAGCTAGCGATGCAACAAAGCCAGGTGGAATGCACTTCTTAAATTTTCGTAGGTGGCTCAATGAGATGAGGGAAAGATTTTCAGATATTGAAGCAGTGTATTTTGAAGAAGTAAGAAGACACCTTGGAACTGATGCTGCTCATTGCTACGGAGGCTTTCTAGCTCATTTAACAGCTTGGTGCGAGGAAAACAATATACCTTATCAAGGTGTACCTGTCAAGACGATAAAACGCTTTATCACCGGTAAGGGTAATGCAAGTAAAAGTGAAGTTATTGAAGCTGTGAAGGGAAAAGGGTTTATTCCTCAAGATGACAATGAGGGGGATGCTTTGGCGTTGATGTTCTATGTTAATAATTTTAGTAAAGATTTTAACATGCTAGATAGCACATAGGAAGTGGGTCCTTCCCGCTAGCAAGGCTGATTTGGGAGCGAAACCCCGGACCTTCTCCAGCGTCAGACGTTTTTTAATTATTAACTTTTTGTTAAGAATTTAAACATAGCAATTTAATACACTAATATGAACTTAGCAACACACTACTATCCTATTGAAAATCTTGTCGAATATGATCGCAACCCTCGCAAGAATGACGATGTAGTAAACAGAATGTGCGCCTCTATTCGGGAATTTGGGTTTCGTATTCCAATAGTTGCAAAAAGCGATGGCACTGTGGTTGATGGTCATTTACGCCTCAAAGCAGCAAGAAAACTGGGTATAGAAAGTATTCCAGTAGTCCTCAGTGATAACTTAGAGGTTGTCCGGAAACAAGTAAAAGGCTATAATATCTGAAATTTTAGTACGGGGTAAAGATGAGA
>NZ_JAPQLM010000042.1:0-9617 GCF_028981765.1 Wolbachia endosymbiont of Drosophila seguyi | reverse complement strand
GCAGATTGGCGAAAGCAAATACAATAGCTTCAGTTTCATGATAAGAGGGCTGGCGGAGTTTGTCAAGCAAGTTTTTTCGTTTCTATTCCCAATAAAAGTTTGTTATATGGTTATGCAAGAAGTCTAATGAATCGCGGTATGACGTCTTAGCTATAGATGCTGGTTTGTGTGATTTCAAGAGAAGTTTAGTAGATAAGTTGTGTTTTAAACCAGATTCGGTATTTTAAACTGAACATTTTCAGTAATACCACCTGGCATAACTGAAATTTTTACACTCAGGTTTACTTTTAGGTAGTCTATTAATTCATCAACTAATATGTCAGGAGCGGAAGCACCTGCGGTGATTCCTATCTTTTCTACGCCCTGAAACCAGCTTTTATTCACACAGCTGTAATTATCAATCAAGTAGGCTCTTTTTCCTCTGGCAGTGCACAGATCTAATAAGCGGTTTGAATTTGAGCTATTTTTACTTCCTACAACTAATACCATGTCTACAATTTCAGCTAGCTTTTTAACAGCATTTTGTCTGTTTTGCGTTGCATAGCATATGTCCTTTAAATCTGGACCTGTTATGCCTGGAAACCTTAATTTCAAGGCAGCAATAATGTCACGGGTATCGTCGATGCTTAACGTAGTTTGTGTAACATAAGACAAATTATCTGGATCTTTAACCTTTAAATCATATACATCCTGCAAAGTTTGCACTAAAGTGATAGGATTGTTTACTCTTCCCCTAATTCCCTTAACTTCTGGATGGTTTTCATGCCCAATGAGAATTAATTCTTTACCACTGTTTTCATACCTTTTTGCTTCTTTATGCACTTTGTTGACTAAAGGACATGTTGCATCAATCACTTGAATACCCTTTCTTTTTGCCTCATCTTCTATATTTTTTGATACTCCGTGCGCGCTGAAGATCAGTATTCCTTCATTATCTTCAATTTCCTCGATACTGCTTACAAAAACCACTCCTTGTTTCTTAAAGTCCTCTACTATATATTTATTGTGAACAATTTCGTGTAGCACATAAACTTGGCGCTCGTTTTTGTATTTTTCTAAAGTAATAGCTAATATGTCCACAGCTCTTTTTACCCCGGCACAAAAACCTCGTGGTTCAGCTAAGATGATTTCCATTTTTGTCAAATCAAGTAAATATGCAAGCATTACTTAAAAATAAGCTCCGCTCACTGTGTTTTATAGTACCATTATTTATATTTTATATAATAATTATTTTTCGCATATTCTCTTTAACATTTGATCAACTTACTACTTCAGAAAATTTTAGAAAAGATAATATAGTACATAAACAACCTGATATTTTAGATAGAAATGGAGTGGTAATAGCAACAAATGTGCCCACAACATCACTATATATAGATGCAACCAAAGTAAAGAATCCGGAAAGTATAGCAGCACAACTGTGTTCTACTTTGCATGACCTCGAATACAAGAACTTATATAGAGTACTTACTTCAGAAAAGAAATTTGCTTGGATAAAGCGGCACTTGACTCCAAAAGAATTACTAGCGATCAAAAACGCTGGTGTACCAGGAGTAAATTTTGATGACGACATAAAGCGTATATATCCTCACAGTAATTTATTTTCACACGTGCTTGGTTACACTGACATAGATGGCAATGGTATTGCAGGAGTTGAGGTGTATATAAGTAAAAACAATGAGCAAGAAAAGCCCATAATACTATCCTTAGATACACGAGTGCAAAGCATAGTGCATGAAGAGCTAACTAAAGCTGTAAGCAGATATCAGGCACTTGGCGGAGTAGGAATTGTTTTAAATGTGAGAAATAGTGAAGTTATCTCGATGGTCAGCCTACCTGATTTTAATCCCAACTTACAGAATAAGGCAGAAGACGTACAAAAGTTTAATCGCGCCAGTCTTGGGGTATATGAGATGGGGTCGGTATTAAAATACTTTACAATAGCCGCAGCGCTTGATGCGAACGCTACAAAAACTAGCGATTTATATGACGTATCAACACCAATCACCATCGGAAAGTATAAAATTCAGGATTTTCATAAATCTAAAATTCCAAAAATTACTGTGCAAGATATATTTGTAAAATCATCCAACATTGGTGCAGCAAAAATTGCAGTCAAACTAGGTATTGAAAAACAGGTAGAATACTTTAAAGCTATGAAGCTATTTTCTCCTTTGAAAATAGAAATACCAGAAAAATCCACACCGATAATCCCGGATAAATGGAGTGAAACCACTTTAATAACAGCATCTTATGGTTATGGCATAGCTGTAACTCCTATACATCTTGCACAAACTGCAGCAGCATTAATCAACAATGGGATATTTCATAACGCAACCTTGATGTTGAATAAAAGAAGTATAGGAGAGCAAATTATCTCAAGAAGAACTTCCAGGGAAATGAGAAAATTATTACGTGCAGCAGTAACAGATGGCACTGGCAGAAAAGCAAAAATAAAGGCATATTCAATAGGAGGAAAAACTGGATCGGCGGAAAAAGTTGTAGATGGTAAATATAGCAAAGATGCAAACATAGCATCATTTATAGGAGTGCTAACTATGCTTGACCCAAGGTACATAGTGCTAATTGCTATTGATGAGCCTCAAGGGATGCACCATACCGGGGGAATAATTGCTGCGCCTATAGTAAAGAACATTATAAATAGAATAGCGCCTATACTAAATGTTACACCTGAGATGTAAAATTATGATTGCTTTACTACAACTTCAAATTTATCATCACCAAAATCCTTATTAATATACCAAGAACCATCATCTTTAGTTACAAATTCAAGACCTTTAAGGTCTTTTTTTATTGTCTTTCCATTTTGACCATCAATAGCGATATTAATATCGAATGTAATAATGTCTAGATTTATCATAGCTTCTTTCCCGCTGCACGAATTTAGACTGAACTTGCCTAACATGACATCATTAAAACTCACTTCCCCTGTATAGACATCACACTGACCGTCCACACAACACGTAGTTTCAATATAGAAAAGATCTGACATACAAAATACCTTAAAAAAAAGAACTAAACATATATGGCCACTACACCACACCGCTAACAAGTAGTAAAGCGTCGATAAACCTAAGTTACTTTAGCTACGTAGCCATAATACAGCTAGAAATGTAAAATTCAACAGTTAATTGTGTGATTAATAGAGAAGTCTTATTTAGTACACCTTATAGGAATGGCTGTTTAGTTTTTTTGTTAATCTTTTTTACCATGCTGTCAATCATATGCTTTATCCCTTGATATACAGAGTATGTACTTTCGTCGCTACGCATATAAGCAGAACAGGAAAATACATTATGTTCTTCGTCTTCTATTGATAACTCTGTATCGCATTTTATGTGCTCGCCGCCAAGCCTTTCTATCAACTGTTCTCTGTCATCTCCTATAGTTACCTTAACCTTACTTTCTTCTTTACCTATCTTGCTACTTAAAATTGAAACAATGATGGCTGGAGATATGCATATCGCTCCTATTGGCTTTTTTGTAACAAAAAATTCTGAAACTAATCTTTCAAATTCAGGCATTACTGTCACCATGTCTTTACTTTCAGCTAAGTCAGATAAATTTTTCGCAACCCCGTATCCACCAGGTACAACTAGCATGTCAAAATTTTCAGCTTTGGCTTCTTTTAAGTCATATATTTCGCCTCTTGCGATTCTTGCTGCTTCCACAAGTACATTCCTTTTTTCTTTTGTTGCCTCTTTTGTTCTATGATTCATAACTTGTGTGATATTGATATCAGGTGCAAAGCATTTAACATCCACTTCCTGCTGATCAAGTACAAGCAAACTTAAAACCGCTTCTCTTACCTCTGCACCGTCAAGGTGACCACACCCTGATAAGACCACAGCAGCTTTTAATTTTTTTTCACCCATAAAGTACCTTGATTTCATATAATCTAGATATTTTAATACAAATTCTATATTTGGAAAGGGGTATGTTATATCAATTATAATATAATTAATGATTAGTATGTATAATTAGGCATATTTATAATCAACGAAGCTGAATATGGAATCTAGCAATAGTATGTTTTTTGACACTGACTATCCAGAACTAAGAAAAGCTATTTCAGATATAATAGAAAGTATTGCACAATCCTCACAAGAGGGGAAAAAAGAGTTATTTACAACCCTATCAGAACAAGTTAAAGGGATGAACCTCAAAGATTTAGGTTTAGCGATTAATGACCAAGGCTTGCAAAAGGAGGTCAACAAAGAATTATTTATAAAATTCATTGAAGAAGCGCTTGAAGGTTTAACTTCTGAAAATGTTGACTCAAAAATAATAGAAGAGGCGTTAAAATCTGTTAATCAGCAAGCAATAAGTAATGTTATAAATAATAATAAAGGTCCACTGGACAATCTAGTCAATTATTTTAAATCAGCATCTGCAAATAAAAAAATTGGAATAGCTTCTGCCGTAATGGTATTAGGAGCAGCATTTTCTCCACTTATTGTGCTTGCTACATTAATAGCACTTGTAGGTATTGGAGCACGTTATGCAGGAATAGGTATAGTAAAGGCAGGGGAAAAAATAAAAGAAGGTGCGATTGATGCAGGAAAAGCAGTGAAAAGTTTATCTAAAAATTTAGGGGATAAATTGCCTGAGGTTGGGCCAAAAAAAGATAACTTTAGTAAATTATACAACAGTTTGGCTCAAGAGATTATAGGCTATAATATGTCCGAAGAAGGTGAAAAAATAAAAAACGCCCAGAGTAAAGCAAAGGTCATAGGCATGCTTCAAAATGAAGGGCAGCGATCTGCTATACAAGAGTTAGTAAAGAATGGAACTATTCAAAATTTTTCAGAAGATGACATGAAAAAGCTTAGAGAAAAAGGTACTAGTACTTATGAAAGTGATAAGGAAGCACTTGAGGAACTTATGGAGAAATTTCAATCTAAAATTATGGCCATTGGTGAGGGTAAAATAGAGGAGGTAGAAAAAATGGTTAATGATAAAGTTAACCAAATGAAGTCACCAGTTCCTCAATTAGATAGTCCAAGTTCTGAACAAGCGAGTACAGGAGAAACCAAAACCCTCTGATGGCTTGGAGAGGGAGGGAATGGAAAAGGTAGAGATCTATTCTTTTTTATCCACTTTTTTGAGCAATCCACTTCCACATCTAACACACATCTCAGTGATTATAATATCCAATTTTTGATCATGTTTTTCTACAGGTAAATCTTTACAATATTGTTTCTCATAGGCTACACCTATAAATATTTTTCCAAGTGGCCGCAGTTTTTCTATCATTGTATCATACCAACCACCGCCAAAACCCAATCTATTAAAATGATCATCAAAAGCAATAACAGGAGTAATGATTGTGTCGGGAATTACGTCTTCATTTGTTTTGTTCCATTCCTCAAATTTTAGTAACTTATTTTTATTAGGAATTGCTACTTTATAATCTAAATCGAGTAAACTATGCATCAAAGGCACAACATCTATTTCCTCATCCATTGGAATGTAAGCTGCTATTGTTTTGCCTTTAACGTAGCTTAAGTTCTGATTAAAGAGATTAATAAGGGAATTTGCCGCATAACTGGAATAACTTTCATCAATATCTTTTCTTATAGCTCTATATTGCTCTCTTATTTCCTTTTTGTGCTGTTTAATATCTTTGAACATGATCTATCCATTTTGCAGTAAGTTTTTCTTGTAAACTATTTTGCTTCAAGCGCTCACTTAAAAAGTCAAAGTCAACACACCCCATATCCTGGTCTTGATTACTGCAACTATAAACAAAACTCCTTTCTCCTGTTTTCGCATTTATATGTTGCTGCACACACTGAGCGCAGATTTCTTTCATCATACACTGCATAGGAGAATTAACTGATGATATCGCTATGTGGCCTGATTTCAGATATGGCTTTAAAATTGTTTTTCTAGCTTCATTCACAGCTTTCATCATTTTGTCAGAACCAATAGTGATAATTTTATCTATAACGTTCAAATTAATACCTAATCTTCCTTGTTGATAAGAGACTATTGCATCAACTATATTACCATGAAAGGATTTATCTTGATCTCTGCTTGTTTCTATCAATCCTTCTTCACATGCCCAAACTACTGCATTTGATGCACGCTCTATCAGTGCTCGTTTAAATACATCACTTAACTTCTTATAGCCAGCAAAGTACAAAACCTTGTTATTATTTTCAAGACATGCCTTCCCTATCGAAAATAACACTGCATTTCCAACTCCACCACCAATTAGCATTATATTCTTCATGTGCTATTTTAACTGCATTTGTTCAAATTTTTTGAAATTTTATAGAACAAAGTAATTTATATAGTTCTATACACAAAGACAAGAACACTCTCTGACTTCAACTATACCGATAACTGATAGCTGCATTTTTACGCATATCATCTAATAACAAGTTGCTTTGTATCATAATCTTTTGTTGGTACATTTTATGTTTGATTGCTTCTATACCCGCTACATTACTCTTGATATCACACAACATCATCAACTTTGCAGTGCCATTTTCTCTCAATTCTACTATTTCATTCACACTTGTTTTACTAAATAAAATCTGTAAATCAGGATTTAAATCTCGCATTTTTATTTCAAATTCTTTTGCGTTTGGCAGCTTAAAATTATCTGCCAATTTATCAAAATTTAAACAACTGACCTTTTGCTCCTTGAGATTATCTAATAAACTTTCTGAACCTTCAACCACAATCTGTTTTAATTTTAAAGTGCTTTCCAGCAGTGCATGATTAAGTTGTACTTTATCTATTACTTTTATAACGGAGTAACCTTCACTGAAACTAAATGGACCTGCTATGTCGCTGGTTTCTAATCCTTCTAAAACGCTCTTGAGTTTTCCTTTTAGCTGACTTAAATTAACTGTTGCTTTACGCATCTTTATTGGAGATTCTGGGTTATCACTGTTGCGTAATTTTTTTACTAAATCTTCAGCTATACCATAAACGTCCTTGTCTTTTTGATCAGGAATTATAAACTCTTGGAACGTGATAAGATAATCCGGCTTTTCTGTTTGCCTTTTTACATCATCTACTTCTTTATCGCTTATATTA
Source organism: Wolbachia endosymbiont of Drosophila seguyi (assembly GCF_028981765.1). Lineage (NCBI taxonomy): Bacteria > Pseudomonadati > Pseudomonadota > Alphaproteobacteria > Rickettsiales > Anaplasmataceae > Wolbachia > Wolbachia endosymbiont of Drosophila seguyi. The sequence goes on along the minus strand of NZ_JAPQLM010000042.1, from coordinate 2,543 downwards.
ATAAATGGCACAATTCTTACTTCAATAATTTTGCTCCACAGTAACTGACATTTTATTTGTTTTCTTAAAATACCAAGATCTATATTATGCTTCTCTATGTATTGATCAACTTCATTAGCCTTAAGTTTAAAACTTTGGGTTAAAAATAACATAATAGCATTATCTAACTCCTCGTTGCTCAATTTTATATTCAGCCTCTGTGCTTCATTGATAATGATAATTTCGTCTATTAGCTCCCTAAGCACTTGAGGCTTTGCTTCTTTTTGATTAACACTTTGAGTGCCAAACAATGAATTTATAAAGTTGATGCGTTTTTCGATATCTAAATTTGAAATTGGTTCACCATTTACATCTGCAACAATTTCAATCTCGGTTGCAAGCAACCTAAGTGGCAACACTATCAACAGTAAAATTAGTATTTTATACATACAAGTAAAGTTAATAACCAATTCTATAATAAATACTGAGTCAATGCTAGCCAACTTTTTAATAGTGATCTCAGTGACAATGGAAATAAAAACCATTGCAACAAAATCAGGTACGCTGGTAAATAGGCTAAAAACATGCTAATATAGCGAATTTAAACCGTGCTAAAAACAGTATACGGAAGGAGAGGGATTCGAACCCTCGATACGACTTTTGGGTCGTATAACGGTTTAGCAAACCGCCGCCTTCAGCCGCTCGGCCACCCTTCCAAATTTAGAACCTAAAGATTATATAATACCAAGACCTCTACCACCTGTCTAATGCTTTTAATTGCAATATTTGTATCTGTTCAGATGCATGGCTAATGCTGAAACAAAAATTCCAGTGCTCCCTTTCTTGTCATCCCAGTGCCCAGACACTGGGATCCAGGATTTTGATTAGCACTAAGTTGGTGAGCATATAAGTGTTATGTTAAAATATAACGTTTTTACGGAAAGTCTGGATCCCAGTGTCACGCACTAGAATGACATCGTTTACTATGTGCCATATTGCAATGTTCGTACAGTTGTGCGCGGTATAGATTCCGCTAACAAGTAGCGGAATGACGAATTTGTTGTTTTTCAAATTGTGGGCAAACCTAAGCCACTTTAGCTATAAATCAATAAAAACTAATTTCTGCTTTTTTCAATGATTTTCTTTGCTTCTTCCACACCAACCCATTCTCCAACTGCTACCGTTTTTCCCTTTTCCAGATCTTTATAATGAGAAAAGAAATGAGTAATTTTATCTAGTAGGCTTTTAGATAAGCCAGAATAGTCCTTTATATTGTCATAATAGCTATCAACACTGGAAACAGGCACTGCTAATATTTTCTCATCTTCTCCTTTTTCATCTTTAGTGAGTAATGCGCCTATTGGACGCACCGATATTAAAACACTAGATGCTAAGGGAAATTGAGTTAGCACCAAAACATCCACAGGATCACCATCACCTGCGCAGGTATTTGGTACAAACCCATAATTGCAAGGATAAGTCATTGAGGTAGATAAAAATCTGTCAACTTGTAACAACCTAAACTCTTTATTAAATTCATACTTTACAGGCTCAGCATTCGCACTTATTTCAATTACCACATTCACCGCATTTGGTCCTGCTGTTATTTTACTTAAATCCATAAATTACCTCTTAACTTAAGAATAAGCATTATACAATATATGCTTTTAAGTTGCTACATTTATGTAATTCTAAACTTATTTTGCACGGGCTGTCCTAAATTTTCATTCGTCATCTTATTGACTGTTGAAAGTGGTGGTTCCTGTGATAATTGAAATAAAGCATATACTATTACGATAGTAAGCACTGCAGCAATTACTAGATTAGCAAAATTATCCTGTGGTAGGACACCTTTTATTGGATTAAATAATTTTTGCTCCATAAAGAAATAATCAGCAACATATAACCCAACAGATAATACAAACATACCTAAAATAAGTTTACAGACTGTGTTTTTATGGTCTTTTTCTTTTTTCTTGCTGGTGATAGGATTTGGCCTACATTCATTCTCTTCTTGCAGCACTGAGTAGTATATATTATCAGGGCTCGTTATTAATTGTTCAAATTCATCACTATTTTGGTTTTTTAACAGTTGCTCTAGGGTGTTTTTTGTATTTATAGGATATATTAATCCATCCATTTTCAATGCTTTCTCTTGCCGATCCACATTCTCATGGTCGATTGTATATTTATCTCTACTTGATAATCCGATCATGTGTAGTTTGCCAGCTAAGAACATTATATAGCTCTCTATTAACTGATTCTCACATATCTCTAATACTTCTCTTTTTACTGTTTTGTTAGATGACGAAAGTTCTTTATAGTGACCACCCAAAGAAAAGAACAATGCTATATCTTTATCTGCTTTTATGTCATGAATGGAATAATAGCTGCTGATAACGCACTTATTTAATGCAAATTCTCTGTCATATTTGTTTAATGTATTTCCTTCACTTAGTAACTTTCTAAGACCAATGAGTACTTTATTTTCAAAATCTTCTTCTGTTTTAAATATTGGTTCTCTCTTTGGATTTGCTAAGATGTTAAGTAAATCTAATTTTCTT
>NZ_JAPQLM010000041.1:0-2803 GCF_028981765.1 Wolbachia endosymbiont of Drosophila seguyi | reverse complement strand
TTCTCATCTTTACCCCGTACTAAAATTTCAGATATTATAGCCTTTTACTTGTTTCCGGACAACCTCTAACTGATTTTTTTGTAATATATGATAATACTTGCGAATACTATCACATTATCAGGAAAAGTAATCGGGAGTACTGACGGCTGTGGCAATTTTACCAACTAGCTTCTCTGCTAGCATTAGCAATATGTGTTTTCAGTGTTAGCTGTGAAGACGTTAAAGAAAGTTATCAAACAAGCAAATTAGCAGCAAAACTTTACGAAAATGCTTCAGTTGAGTCAGCTAAACAAATTTTCAGAATAGATGTATTAAATACGTAACCATCTTTACTTATATCTTAATATAATGTTTCTCAGTACCGTCTTTAACACAATTCAATTTTCACACTCATCAGCAGTTAGGCCACTTGCTCGCACAATAATATCAATTGCAACACCTGCCTTTGCTAGATTTTTCGCAACCCTGATTTTCTCTGCTTTTTTAACTTTTTCCTTGCCGCTTTTCATATCTTCAGATAGAGATTTGACTAACGCATCTAATGATTCCGGTTCTCTGTACTCGTTTATTAAACTCAATAGCTTTTTACTTTCTCTCGTTTCAGGTAGCAAGACTTTAATATTTACTGATAATGCTCCTGCTATTTCATATAATTTATCAAATAGTATGGTAGTATAACCTCTTTCATATTCATGTATTTCCTTGAGTGTTACGCCAACTTTATCCGCTAAATCTTTTTGAGTATACCTTCTTATTAACCTCCATTCTCTTATTCTTTGCCCTATTCTGTAATATATAGAATCAGTGCAGATTTCTCTCTCTGTATTATCATACTCGTAAATAGATAAGCCGGTTGCCTGGGAAATTATGTCAACTGAAACTCCTTCTTTCACTAGATTTTTTGCTATTTCCAACCTTGCCTCTTCTTGATTAATTTTTTCGCTAATATGAACAAACCTGACTAATGAAGGTACTATTTTGCCTAACTTTTGATTCTCATATATTTTCGTTAGATAGAGTATTTCCTCGTCTTCATAGCTGTCTTCCCTTACTATTACTGGTTCGGGTAATAAATCTATAGCATTAACTGACAATACTCTTGCTATTACATATAGTACTTCAATTGGAATAGGAATATACCCATTTTCATAGCTGTTTACTTCTTGGTATGTTAAACCTATTTCACTTGCCAATTCTACTTGAGTATGCCCTCGCATTAACCTGCTATCTTCTATTTTTTGTCCTATTTTGTAGCTTATAGAACTAATATCGCTTACAGAAACAAACATATATACCTGACTTAGAAATAAATTTTCATGCAATTTGATCAACGGATAAACCGATTATTTGCAAAATAATATCAATAGAAATTCCCCCTTTTACTAAATCCTTTGCAACTTTAATCCTTTCTATCTCTCTCACTTTCTCCTCACAAATCCGTATCCCTTCAAACAAAGACTTTATTAGTGCATGCCGTAGTTCTTGGCTCTCAATTTCTTTGTATTCTTTAATCAAATCAGGTAGCTCATTTTTCACTTTACTCCCTTCCTCTATTAGTAGATCCGTAATATTAATCGATAATGCTTCTGCCATTTCATATAATTTATCAAGTGGAACAGCAGTCCTTCCTTGCTCATAGTTGCTTATTTCGTCACGTGTTGTACTCATTTTTTCTACTAAATCTTTTTGAGTATACTCTCTCACTAGCCTCCATTCTTTTATCTTCTTTCCTATTTGGCAGTAAATAGAACCTCCTTTTTCTTCAACGCATTCATCAGCAGAGAGGCCAATTGTTTTTGCAACAATATCAACAGAAACTCCTGCTTTAACCAAACCTTTTGCAATCTTTATTTTCTCTGCTTTTTTACTACTTTTTTCACTAACTTGGACAAAATTGGTTAGTAAACAAAACATCTTACGTAACTCCTGGTCATTAATCTTTTTATATTCTCTTACTAGATTTAAGATTTCTTCTCCCTCATCTTCAAGACAGCTTTTTGATATAGGAATTAGATCCGTAATACTGATTGATAGTGCCTCAGTTATAGCATATAACCTTTCAATTGAAATTCTACGATTCCCTTTTTCATATTGAAGTATTACCCAGTACTTTACACCAAGTTTCTCTGCTAAATCTTTCTGAGTATACCCTCTCTCTAACCTCCAACTTTTTAATTTTTCTCCCACTTTATAATCTAGACTTTTTTCCACAAAAAGAACCATACATATAATATTTTATACTATAGCTCAAAGGCTCCAGATATAATAGCCAGACTCTGGAACCTTTAAATTGATGAATTAAAGTGCCCTACAAGTTTCTTTACTATTTTCACGTACTTTGTCTGCCCATGAAAACAATTTTTCACTTACTTCCTTCTGCTTTTCACTCCATATGCCGCACCTAGTGAAATTACCTCTTTCTACCACTTTCTTAAGTTTCACTCCCCCAAAAAGGCAATTTTTTCCAATTTCTTCTCCTCTTTTTTGTAATTCAGCCCACATTTCCTTATCCGCTACTTTTACTTGTACCTGACTGCAGTTTTTTACGTCCTGGTACAATACAATATTTAGCTTACCAAGGCTTGTAGGAAATTCTAACACAACGGAGCTACCATCTGATACATCAACGTAATTTCTTGCACCTCCTTCCTCCCTTCTGATCTCAACTGCATTATTACCCATTTTTAAAATGTTACTCCCTAACTCTCTCAGTATTTTGGCTACCTCTACCTTGCTTCTAAGAAACTTCCCATTAGTTATTCCTGTTGAACTAAGATATAACCGAATTCCTGTGCCTTTTTGA
>NZ_JAPQLM010000040.1:0-13814 GCF_028981765.1 Wolbachia endosymbiont of Drosophila seguyi | reverse complement strand
ATAATCCTAATTATAGTTAGCCTTTCATAAGTAGCGATGCAACAAAGCCATCCCAGTGTCTGGGCACTGGGATGACACCGAAGGGGCTACTCGGATGACAAACCCTGTCATTCCATGGCGTGACGCTGGTTTCCATCCAAGACGGCAGTGCTTGACACTGGAATGACAAGAAGAGGGCACTGCCCTCCTTGTATGTATTAGATATAGGCCGAGTTGTGGTCGTGATAAATGTGATCGCTTGCGCAATCGAACATTTTCACAAAACCATTCTCTAGATAAAGATTATATTCGTGATGTTGATCTGATAATACAATATTATCTTGCTCCCCTGAATTGAAATGACTTGAATCTGACAGCAATTCGTAATTTGGATTATCTATTTTACTAATGCTGTTTATTACTTTGCCATTACCACTTGATATAGCTAAACTATAACTATCACCATCCTTCATTATCTTGATGGACACCTTATCTTCAGGTAACACTATAAGCTTCTTTGTGCCACTATCGTGGATTACGAATTTGCCTTTTTCAAAATAGTATTTGTCTTCCGGCAAAGCACCAACCTTATAATCTGATGTGTGCAGTTTGTTCCAAAAATCTAACACAGATTGCTTTTCTGCTCCTTCCGCTCTATCATACAAGGCTTTCACATCATTATAATTTATCGTTACATTTGCCTTATGCTTCCCTTCTGAGTCCTGCTCGTAGCTCTTTTCTATTTTGAGAATTGTGTCTTTTAATACTACCTGTTCTTGCTCTTTCTCCTCCACTGAAGCTGACCTTTTTGCCCTTGTTGGAATTTGTGGCTGATCAGACTGCATTTCACTATTGTCGTTTGATGCAGTTTTCTCTTCAGCAGCTTGTGCAACAACATTAGTAGTACTATGAACTTCTGTCTTAGTTTCACTTACTTGCCCTTTTGGACTTTCGGTTTGTTTCTCTTTTGTAAATATTCTCTGATAGTCCGTGTAGCCTCTATTAGTATCACCGATATCGCCACTGCCTTGATCAAAAGTTATTTTTTTACTTCCATTTCCCATATCTTCAATTTCAACTTGAGGAGAAACAGATGCTAGGAAATCGTTATAACTGTAGTTGTAGTCAGCAGAAAAGAATATTTTCCCTTTGAAATTGTGAAAGTTATTAGACAACATTCCAATTTCTTCATCACCATCAAACAATTTTACTTTAGTGAAATATGTTTGATCTTTTATTCTAACTATTTCACCGCTGGAGTTTCTTTGTATGTGATAATCATTTGGGTCGTACTTTATAGCAAAAAGTTTGCCAGAGCCATATTTCTCTAAGTTTATAAGGCCCACATTTACATGTTTATGGGAATAATCTCTCTTTTCATATTCATGTGCAAATATTGGATCTATATATCTATATTCGTCTGATATATTTGGCATACCTACTGGATGTTCATTCCCATCTTTCGTCACCGGAACAAGCTTATATGCTCCATCTTTTTCCACTAATTTTAGGTGAGTAATACTTTGTGGTAGTTGAAACCTTACGTTTGCTCCATGGTCATGAATAAATAGATCACCTTTCTCGGTAATATAAAAGCCCATATTTTTAAATTCATGTAAGTGCTCGTCTCCTTGCTTTACGACAGCTTCATATACATCATCGTCTGTCCTATCTGTTCCCTTATTATCCAGTAATTTTCCTTTTTCCACGATTACTCCATTTGCCTTTTGCTCATCAGAATATTGTGCATGTTCTGAATCCTGATGATTCAAAATTTTGGTACCTCTAAGAAGCAGAGAATCTAAATCTTTTTGGATGTGTCCAGTGCTAGGATGCAACAATTCATTTTCATGTAAATGCGCTTCATCAAAGTATTCATCGCGTTCAACTGTTCTGCCATCTATTAGGGAAGCTTTATAATGACCATTTTCTTTTGTAACTGCCATGTAAGCACCGCCTTCGTATGAAACATTTAAGTTGTGCAATATATCCTCAAAAACGAAAGTTTCTTTAGTTTGGCCTTCAACTTGCTTAAAAAATCCTGATTCGCTCAATAATTCTCCAAGCTTTGTATTTCCGTCATATATAGACAGTGCACCCATATCTCCTTGACCATGAGCTTGCATAGAAAAAATCTTACCTTCTTGTAGATCAATATGATTTGTACCTCTTATCAAGTTTGAATCGATGTTGATCATCTCTCCTAACATCTTTTCTACGTCGATGTTCTTAGTCGTTTTTACTTGTTCTAAGCCAGTGTTTATGGTTTTATCAAGTAAGGTACTTTTTAATTCCTCATATTTGGAGGGAATTGAATAATATTTGTCTGAATACTCTTCGTAAGAAATCTTCCTTCGCTATATTCTTTATTTATCTTGGGATATTCCATTTGCCTCTGCTCATCCAGATTTTTTAATGCATCATCATAAGCTTTCTTTAAATTTTCATCATACTTTGATAGCATTCTAAAAGCCTGATTTTTATACTCTAGACTGTTTCGGTACTCATTACCTTGTTGGTCAGAGTAAGTTAGTTTATCCTGTCCATCGGAAGTTTTTACTACCTTGAGGAAATGATATTCCTTTGATATATCAAGTGTATCATTTGTTGCCCTATTTATAGCACGAGCAACATCATAAAATGCAACGTGTTCTACAGGAGAAAAACTTCCAACGTTTTCTCCATCCATTTTTTCTATATTTGCTTTATAGTAGGATACGTTTTTAATTTCTCCACCCACTATTTCTTGACCAATTGCTATGAAATCTCCTTTTGTAACTTGCAAAGCGTTGAGATGTTCCATTGCAGTTTCTGTATCATTCTCAGCAAGCCAACTTTTGAAGTCAGTATCGTGTCCTTTTATGTCTTTCAAGAAACTTTTTGACTCATCTGAGTTACCTTGACGTAAAGCATCTAGGTAGTCTCTTAATAAACTAGGATCTTTTTCCTGTAAGTACATTATCAACGCATGACCTGTTTTATAAACCAAGCTATTTGCTTCGCTGTCCTTTGAGTATTCTAAACTTAAAATTTTATCTAAATCCAAATTTGCAGCTTCAGTTTTGTCGATACTTGATCCTTGAGAATTGAATTTATGATCTGAATGATGCTCAAAGTAGTCTGCAATTCCTTCCATTAATACTGTAGGTAAAGATTTGCCTCCTGTAGCCAAGTAAGTTAAACCATGTGCAAATTCATGCTGAAGGTTATGAATGCCACCTTGCTGGTAGACGTACATTTCAGCAAAAACGTCAGCTTTCCCTTTGTAGTAACATTTACCACCTTCGTCTCCAAGGTAAGAACCGAAACGCTCGCTTCCGCCAAGGTGAGTGTAATCATCCTTGTCATCAAACATGTAAATTTTAAATGTTTGTTCTGAACTGCCGCGTTCTAACTCGAATGCGTTTTTAAAATTAGTAGCTGTTTCTCTTATCTCACTTTCAATGTTAGCAACTTTACTTGCTCTTAAATTGTGAGAATAAACCTCTACTTTAATATTTAAATCTTCAACTTCTATAACATGTGGCGAATTAAACCCTTTGCCGTTATTGTTGAAATATTCTGCTTTAGTTATATTTTTATTTACTTGTTGACTAATTGTCATAATTTTAACCTCTAATTTGCTGATCTTTCAATATCAAGCATAAAGTAATTTCCCTAAAAAAAACGTAAATCCCTGTATTAATATGATTTATATCTTAATAAATAAAGTATAGATAGTTAACTTAATATGTAAAATTTAGAATATGGCTGAAATTCTATACAGCTATATTCCGGAATCACATTGGACAAGGACAAAAGCAAAGTGGTTTATTGACTTTCATTCCACCAAAGCACTATACTAAAACCACGATGGGTAATTAGCTCAGTTGGTAGAGCACTTGCTTGACGTGCAAGCGGTCGCTGGTTCGAACCCAGTGTTACCCACGTTTTTGTTTATGAAAAGATTTTATATGACAGCAGTGCATAACGGTAAACACTCAGCAGCGCAGTCCAAGCGCTTAATCTATTCCATAATAATAGTTGCGATAACAATGTTTATGGAAATAGTAGGTGGAATAATTTCACATTCGCTTGCTCTATTATCAGATGCAGGGCATATGCTCACTGACCTCTTTGCCTTGTTTTTAAGCTGGTTAGCACATAGGTTTTCAGCTAAGAAATCCGATTTGCAGAGATCATACGGATATCATCGGTTGCAGATAATTGCAGCATTTGTTAATGGTTTAACTCTATTCCTCATTGCAGTAATCATTATAATTGAGTCAATAAAGAGGTTTATTTTTCCAGTCAATGTTGAGTGGAAAGTAATGTTAATAATTGCTACACTCGGTCTTGTCTCTAACATAATAGTCTTTTTTATATTACATAGTAAATGCGAGAGCAATATAAACATAAAAAGTGCTGTACTACACGTTATAGGAGATATTTTAGGTTCTGTAGCTGCTATACTTGCATCTATAATTATCATGCTTACTGGATGGCAAATAGTAGATCCAATCTTATCAGTATTTGTTAGTGTGATAATTCTAAATAGCGGCTATAAAATTCTCAAAAATTCTTGCCATATACTCCTTGAAGGTACGCCTGAGGGTATATCTGCTGAAGAGATAAAAAGTAAGATCACATCAGAATTACCTGAAGTGATAGATGTGCACCACATACATACATGGTCGCTGTCTGATAATTATTTTATAATTACCATGCATGCTAAAATAAAGCAAAATGTGCAGCACACCAATGTTTTATATGAAATAAAAAAAATATTGCTAGATAAGTTCGAGATAGCACACTCTACAGTCGAGATCGAATACGATGAGTGTGCGGATAATAAGATACTTAAACATTGACGTTTTAAATTATTATGCTATTACTAGAGTGTAATGATGTTGAAGGTAAGCTATGATAGGTATTTCTCAAATACAATTTCCTTCAAAGGATTCTAGTAAGCTAAAATTTGTTAGCTACTTTGGAGCTTTTGTCTCGTTAAGCATTATCACTAATCCTGTTAATGTTCTTTTTTCTCTTGGTACTATGTTCTTCAGGTCTGAAATTAAAACTCTTTATATCTACAAAGAAATAAAAACGGCAAAACAGCAAAAAATGAGCAAAAGGGAATATTGGGAAATATTTTTTAAAAACAATACAATCAAGGTAGCAGCCTTCCTCTTGTTTTCTGCTTTCATAACATATCTAACTTTCACTACCACTTTCTTGCTTATTTCGTTACTGGGAACTATACTACTTACAATGCTATTAATTTTATTGCAGAGTGAACTAAGGCCAAAAGATTTTAACCCATTTACGCTGCTTAAAGCTTCTATAAATTTCTTTTTGGAAGGTATAAAAGAGAATTTACGTGGTATGGTTAATAGTTTTGATGTTAAGCTTGAACATTTACTGCCCCATCAATTAAATGATGATATCATTAAAAATATTGATAAATTAAAAGGTAAGTATAGTGAACAAGTACCTGAAGACGTAATCAAAAATGATGAATATATTCAATTCATTGGATATATAAACAATTCATATGAGTTTAGTGATGAGGATAAAGGAAGAGTAATTGCATTTTTAGATGACTTTTGCAAAGATGATCAAAAGCATAGCTCCGGCTTTACAGGTGGGCAGGTTCTGCTTTTAGTTTTAAGGGCTTGCAATGATGGAGACGGAGAAGCCGTTAAGAGTAAAAAGGATGCATTGATTTCTAATTTAATTGATAGCCAAACTTTCTCTAGAAAAGAGCGAATTCCTAACACTTGCTTCACCGGTATTATCTATAGAATGTTAAGCACGCTAGAGGGTATTCATCCTGATCCAGAAATTAGATTTACTCCCCCAAGGGAAATGTTGCTCTCAGAAGCACAAAATAAAGCACGTGAGTTTATGTTAGACAGGTTAAAAAACAAGAAAAACAATAAAGAAATTCTTAAGGCTTGGTATGACGTTCAAAATGGTTATGAAGACGATGAAAGTCAAAAAATAGTTGATGATTTTATTTCAGAAGTAAGTATTCCTTTAATGAGAAAATTATTGAGTATTACTTCTCAATATAGTGAACAAATTGTGCTGACGTTAATGAAAAATATTAGCTCTATAAAGTTAAATAAATTACAATGTTGTGAGCTGGTTCAGCACATGAGAAATAAACTGCAGGAGCATGATTTAGATGACCAAGAAAGTTTACTCGAAAACATCGGAAAAAAAGTATTCTTAGAGCTATTAAATCGAGATCTACTCGAGACAGATTTTTCTCTCAAGGATTCATCTTTGGATGGAGCTAAGAGAATAGCTAATAAGATAATAGAAGAAGAAGTAGCAGAATTTAAATTAAAGGCTGAGAAGACTATTGAAGGTCAGATAATTAGCATGTTAGATGGGTTAAGAATGCTCCCAAGAGAAAAAAGATGTTATAGGGTATATGTAGAACTCAGTAAAAATAACGAAAATGATAAGGAAAAAATAAAGAAAATTTTGCAAGAAAGGTTAAAAGTAACAAAAGCAGCAATGGATGAAATGTTAAAAAAAGGAGCTTCACATAAGCTAGAGTTAGAAATTGAAAGTGTATATGAAGGAAATAAAGATCACGTTACTCAACTTTATGAAAAAATAAGAGAAACAAAAAAGGAATTCATTGAAGATGGTCTTTTAACACCTCAAGAAGTAGAGAATATAACAAAAGCAAAAATCATAGACTTAAACAAAGAGGACAAAATCATACCGTCAAGCAATTTGTCTCGTAGTTTAAGTGTCAATAATTTGGCAGTACATTATCTATAAAATTTATACTCTTTACCTTGCAGAAGATTCACAATATTTCTGTGGTGTTTTAGGAAGACCAGTGCTCCTATAATTAGTAATGTTAAGAACAAATTCCTCTGAAAAAAAAAGGACCATGCTACAGCCGTTGAAGTAGCACTGAGTGAAGCAAGGGAAGAGTATCTAAAGGCAAGAAAGACTATTATCCAAATTATTACGAATACTAAAGTAATATCGATGTTAAATGCTATCAGTATCCCTAGAGTGGTTGCAACGCCCTTTCCTCCACTGAATTTTAGCCAAATAGGAAACATGTGTCCTAAAACTGCTAAAATTGCAGATACATATATATAAAAATCGTTATTATCACAAAATTGTTGTGCTATATAAACGGCAATAAATCCCTTAAAGGAATCCAGAAATAATGCCAAAGCAGCAAGAAATTTATTTCCCGTCCTTGCAACGTTTGTAGCACCAATGTTTCCTGAACCTACTTCTCTTAAGTTTATCCCTTTTATTCTTGTAATGATTAAGCTAAACGGTATTGAACCGAGTATGTAGGACAGTATAAGGACTACATACTTTTCCATTATACCAAGAACCTAATTAATTTTATTATTCCTCAGCCTTTTTAGGTAGCACTGAACTTCATCGTTAATCTGATTACTAAACAGTATAAGCGCTGTCATGTTGATGAGAGCTAAACAAGAGAATAAAGTTCCACCGATATTGGCAATAGCCATTATATCTTTAGAAAGACCAGAGAAAAACGCCACAATTATTACCGCTATGCGGTATATCACTATACTTTTTGCACCGAATAAATATAGCCACCCCATTTCACAACAATATACAAACGAAATTACTGAAGAAAATGCAAACAAAGGAGCAGCTACTGTTAGAAGGATAGGAAACCATGGAGAAACTGTCTCAAATGCTTTGTGAGTAATTAATATTCCCTCACCAACACCTGTTTGGTATGCACCTGTTATTACTATTGTTATTCCTGTTAAACAGCAAATTAACATTGTGTCAAAGCATGGTTCTATCATAGCGACTAGTCCAGTTCTTACTGGTTCTTCATCTTTAGTTGTTGCATGAGTAATTGAAGCAGAACCAACACCTGCTTCGCTGGCAAAGATTGCCCTTTGAATTCCAGCAACAAATGCTCCTACCATCCCTCCGCCAACAGCATTGAAATCTATCATAGTGGAAAATAATATTTTCAACGTATAACCAAGGTTATGAATATTAAATGCAATAATAATAATACAACTCAAGATATATATAGGTGACATAATAGGCACTAGTGCAGAAGATACTCTAGCTATCCTTTTAATTCCGCCAATAATCACTAGAGCAAGCAGCGCAGAAATTATGGAAGAAAGAAACCAAGAGTGACCATCTACCCAACTTGAATAGCCAGATAATATTGAAACCATTTGGTTGGTTTGAAACGCTACACTTCCACCAAGACCTGATAATACAAAGAATACTGCATACATGGCAGCCAGCACAATACCAAGTTTTTTAAATCCAAATTCCTCCAGACCATTCCTTATATACTGAAAGGGACCACTAAACAATTGGTCCTGATCTTCTGTTCTATGTCTAAACGCCAACGTTACCTCAGCAAATTTTGCTGACATACCAAAAAAACCTGTAATCATCATCCAAGGCACCGCTCCTGGTCCACCCATTGAAACTGCAATTGCGACTCCAGCAACAGTTCCAAGGCCTACTGTGCTTGAAAGTGCAGTCATAAATGCCTGAAAATGCGTAATATGACCATCATGGTGATTCGTGTCATATTTTCCACATAAAATAGCAAACGCATGCTTAAACATTCTTATGTTGAGAAATCCAAAACGTAATGTTAGAAACACATAACCAAAAACTAGTAGAAGGATTATAAATGGCACGTAAAGGATCTTGAAAAACAGTACTTCATTCATGAAGTTATTTATTCCATTCAACACAGCGTCATAACTTTCGTAAAAACCTGAAGCAGCGTACACATCATTAAACAATAGGCAAAATAACACCATACAAAGCAATCTATAAATCATGTTAATACCCTTTAGAATTGTAATAAGAATCTATTGTATTCAAAACTTCCCTTCTTAGTAGATATATTGCAACAGCATTTGGAATCATAAGGCACATAAACAAACTGTCACCTAGATAAGATATAAATTCTATATTCTTTGACATACAGCTGATATACACTGAAACCACTATAAGAATTTGGAACGGTACCAGTATTTTTTTACTACCAAATAAATACAGCAAAGCAACTTCACAGTAGTAACAATAAGCTATTATTGTGGAAAATGCAAAGGAAAACATCATTAGCGGAAAAACTAACTTGCTGAACAAGGGCAAAGCTGTTGAAAATATCGAACTAATTAGTGTAATATCACCCACGTTATCAGTGCTATGCATACCAGTGATAATTATCACAATACCAGTCAAAAATGAGATTAATATTGTGTCTATAAGTGGTGCAATCATTGCAACGCACCCAACTTTAATTGGATCTTCTTCTTTTACAGCTGAATGTGCTATAGCTGCTGTTCCGGTACCTGCTTCGTTAGCAAACACTGATCTTCTCACTCCGGCTATTAATCCGCTCAATACTCCGCTTCCTATAGCTGATTTATTGAAGATATCTTGGAATATTATGGATAGAGCATTCAGCAAATTACTTCCGTTTACATAAATTAAATATATACACATACCCACATATAGCACTATCATAATTGGTGCTAAGCTCGTTGAAACGAAAGCAATGCGCTTTATTCCTCCCAATATTACAATAAAGACAAGCAGGGATATAATAATGGATGCGTTGTATTCTAGGAGGTTATTTGATAGTGCTGCTATTTGATTTGCTTGAAATGGTATACCGCCCAAAATCATTGCAATAAGTAGCATAATCGCATAAGTGAAGGCAAGAAATCTACCAGTTTTTGCAAATCCAATTTTTGCAAGCCCGTACTTCATGTAATAAAAAGCCCCGCCAGTTGTATTTTCAGAGCGATAAGTAAATGCAAGCACCACCTCGGCAAACTTTATCGACATACCAAGTATTCCGGTAATTACCATCCAAAAAACTGCACTTGGGCCCCCTATTGTGATAGCTATTGCAACTCCTGATATTGTTCCAAGACCAACTGTTCCTGAAATTACTGTTGCAAACGCTTGAATATGAGTGATTATGCCATTGTTGCTGTTATTACACTTTAGATTGAATAGCGTCTGTATTCCATATTTAAGTAACCTAAAGTTAATGAATTTGAACTGGGCAGTACAAAAGATTCCAGTTGCAATTACCCAAATAATTATAAATGGAATGTTGAATATCTTTATATACAGAAATGAATTTAATAGTTCACTTATCTTCAAAATCATGCAGTTTTCTATTTTTTGTTAGCTAACGAGTTTTATATGTAAAATATATGTAAAACCCGATGCTTATTGGAATAGTAAGTGTATACACTATACCTAAAATTGGTAGAGTCATCCAGGGCTTACTGATGAAAAATACAATAAGTACTCCAAAAAATGACACAAATATATAGGATAGGCTTTTGGGAATATAAATATATTTTGCAGAGAAAGTTGGAATGTGACTTATCGAAAAAAATGAAATGGCCAGAAAGTAACAAGCTACGTTTCTTGTGTTAAAAAATCGCTCTATGAGAAGTAAGTATTCACTCTCATGAGATTGAAAGGTAATAATTATTGGTAACAAAGAAAGTAAAGCACACACTGGAGCTGGAACACCAGAAAAGAAAAATTTTTCCCAGTATGGTTGTTCTGAGTGTAGCGAAACATTAAATCTTGCAAGTCTTATTGATATGCAGATTACGTATATCATTACTAAAATCCAACCTATGACTTTGATTTCGTTTAGCTTCCAAAAATACAAAAGAAATGCAGGCGCTGCACCAAAATTTAGAAAATCTGCAAAAGAATCAAGCTGGGCTCCAAAATCGCTAGTTGATTTTAGAATTCTAGCTATTCTGCCATCCATTCCATCTATTATTGCTGCAATGATGATAAAAATTACTGAGAATTCCCATTGTTCATTAAATGTAAATTTAAGTGAAGTGAGACCAGAACATAAACCCAATAAAGTTATAAAGTTTGGGAATAATTTAGTAATAGGTAAGAATCTACTGTTACTTCCCTCGTTATTCATATAACGTCAAAAGTAAGCTTCTCTTGAACGTTTTCCTTATTTAAGTTTGCTATAATTGTTTCACCACCAATAACAGTTTGCCCTTCTGAAACTCTGACTTCTGTATCAGCAGGAACATAGATATTCACTCTACTGCCAAACCTTATAATTCCAAACCTTTCACCTGCTTTTACGTTCTGGGATATTCCTAAATTACAAACGATACGACGTGCAATTAATCCAGCTATTTGCTCCACAATAATTTCTTTCCCCTTTTCGTATTCAATTACAATAACCTGCTTTTCATTTTCATTACTAGACCTATTGCTCATTGCGGATACAAACTTGCCTTTTTTATAACTCATTTCCTTTATCGTACCAGATATTGGTATACGGTTCACATGGACGTTCAAAACACTTAAAAATATGCTAACAAGCGTAAACTTCTTCTCCTCTCCGTTTTCTGCTGATAAAGGATAATTAACTTCTTCAATTTTTGAAATCACACCATCAGCAGGACTTAATATAAGATTCTTATTGTTTGGCACAGCTCTTGCTGGATCACGAAAGAAATAAGTACACAATAATGTCGGAAACAAGCACGTAACGCCAAACCCCCAAGATATAGAGAATGCTATACACGTTACTATAAAGGAAACTACTATAAATGAATAACCTTCCCTGTTTATATTAGGTAAACCAAAACACATAATCTTATTAACAATAACCTATTGTTAACAATTTATCATTTATAATTTCTCATGAAAAGCTTTTTTTAACTGCTTCAGCAAAGTCTTTTTGATACAAGGTAACATTACAGATTGTTATATTAGCACATAGAATTACCGTCATACTGTAACAACCCGTCCAACACAAAATCTAATGCCTAAGTTTAGATCAGAAAACTGATTCTTCTAAAAGTTGCTCACTATCCTCGTCTATTATGATAGAATTATCATGATTTCTGAGTAAATCTCTGATTTTCGTTTCTATTTCATTTGCGACTTCTTTGTTTGTTTTTAGGTAAGTTTTCACATTCTCTCTTCCTTGCCCAAGACGTGTGTTGTTATATGAATAGTAAGCGCCTGCTTTTTCAAGCACACCAAGCTTTGCTCCCATATCTATTATTTCTCCGAGTTTTGATATACCTTCATTGTACATTATATCAAATTTCGCTTCTCTAAATGGAGGAGCAACTTTATTTTTTACAACTTTAACTCTTGTTTCATTACCTGTAATATTTTCTTTGTCTTTTATTACACCAACTTTTCTTATATCAAGCCTTACAGAAGTATAGAATTTTAATGCATTTCCACCCGTGGTAGTTTCAGGATTTCCATACACTACTCCTATTTTCATACGAATTTGATTAATAAATATCAATATACAGTTCGCTTTTGAAACGGCAGAGGTTAGTTTCCGTAGCCCATGACTTAGAAGCCTTGCTTGCAGCCCCATATGTTGATCACCCATATCACCTTCAATTTCAGCTCTTGGAGTTAATGCTGCGACAGAGTCAATAACTATCACATCAACCGCACCAGAACACACTAAATACTCAACAATATGCAACGCCTGCTCTCCAGTGTCTGGTTGTGAAATCACTAAATCATCAGTGCTTACCCCAAGTTTACGAGCATATAAGACATCCAATGCATGTTCTGCATCGATAAATGCGCATGATCCTCCTTTTTTTTGTGCTTCAGCAATCACGTGCAAGGCAAGAGTGGTTTTACCAGAACTCTCGGGGCCAAATATTTCAATTATACGCCCTTTTGGCAGACCTCCAACACCTAGAGCCGAATCAAGCGCAATTGATCCTGTGGATATTGTGTCTATTTTTTCTACAGGGTTTTGCTTCAACTTCATTATTGCACCTTTACCGAATGCTTTTTCAATCTGGCTTATTGCGTTATCTAGCGCTTTTTGTTTATCACTATTTCTTTCTTCTGGGTTACTTGCCATAGATCATTTATTAATTTATATAATTCTCTATGATAATCAAACGCGAATAACCTGCCAAGGTTTTTCTAGTATTTATGTATTATTTCAATGAAAAATATTAACGTTTTCATAAAGCAGATATTTGTTTGCCTTCGTTAGTAACACACTATACTTTAGTGTACGAACGTTGCAATTTGCAGCATAGCAGGTGGTGTCATCCAAGTAGCCAACACTGAAATGACTAAATTCGAAATGGCTACATGAATTTATTGTAAATTACTACCGTATAAGATGCGATGCAACAAAGCCATTCCAGTGTCAGCTACTTGAATGACACCTCTTAGATGGGTCAGCTACTCAGATCTGCCATGAAAACTGCAACCCTAAATGTTGGAGCACTGTCGTACACTAAGCGCTGTAATGACAATTTTAGTCGCTTCATACACTTATCATGCTAGTCATAACAGAAATAATTTTTACCAAAGATATTTATGAAATAATTGACATAGTTTGGAAATATGTATATTATAGAACATTAATAGTTAGTTAATTTGTAGGTGTAATGTGGCTAGAAATGTTTTGAATGAAAATGAGTACCATGCTTTAAAGCAGTTGTTTTTAACATTTAATATTCAAAAGGAGGATGTGGTAAATTCTGACATTAAGAATATTAAGAAAAAGCTTAGTCAACAATACCGTAAATTATCGTTAAAATATCACTCAGATAAAAACCCAAACAATAAAGAAGCGGAGGAGAAATTTAAGGTTATTGCATTAAATAAGCCATTTTTTGAAGAATTTATAATAGAGCCATTGGAGAAAGGTCTCAATAAAAGAAATAATTTAATAAAAGAATTACGCGGTAAGTTGTGGAGTCGCAGTTATGAAGAATTGCAAAAATACTTAGATGATAAGTGCAGAAATAAACTCTATAATAAGCAGCAGT
>NZ_JAPQLM010000039.1:0-910 GCF_028981765.1 Wolbachia endosymbiont of Drosophila seguyi | reverse complement strand
GTAATTAACATTCTAATTACATATTTTGTTAATATGTTAATGTTATAATAATACAGAGCCTTATCTTAATTCTTGACTTTGTCCTATAAAATTCATACTTTATTTACTGTTTATAATTCAGATTAAAATGGCACTAAATCCACTGGAACAGTTTAAGGTATATACAATAATAGAGTTACCTAGGTTATTTGGGTATGACGTAAGCTTTACCAATTCATCTTTTTTCACGATGATTTCGGTGATATTGATGATACTCTTTTTGCTTTTTGGAATAAAGAAGGGGTCAGTAATACCAGGATATTTGCAAGCTGCAGTTGAGTATGTATATGATTTTGTTATTTCAATAATAGAAAATAACACTGGAAGCAAAGGCTTGCAGCACATTCCATTGATATTCACAGTATTTATTTTCATTTTATCGTGTAATTTAGTTGGTGTTCTTCCTTATAGTTTCACGGTCACAAGTCATGTGATAGTCACCTTCGCTTTATCGATGGTGGTTTTTATTTATATAACGATTGTTGGATTTAAAGAAAGGGGAGTAGAATTTTTACGCATATTGCTACCAAAAGGAACTCCTTCGTGGCTTGCACCTATAATAATTATTATTAAGTTGTTTGCTTATTTAGTAAGGCCGGTTAGCCTATCAATAAGGCTTGCAGCAAATATGATTGCTGGTCATACAATCATCAAAGTGATAGCAGGGTTTATTGTAAATATGAACATATTTTTCACTCCTGCGCCGTTTTTGTTCATAATTGCATTGATAGGATTTGAAGTATTTGTTGCAATTTTACAAGCTTATATATTTACTATATTAACATGTGTATATTTGTCAGATGCAGTAAAGTAATTGACTTCCTTGTAGAATATTTTACAATTATATTATAAAGAAATAATTAAAGGTAAT
>NZ_JAPQLM010000038.1:0-3667 GCF_028981765.1 Wolbachia endosymbiont of Drosophila seguyi | reverse complement strand
TTCTCATCTTTACCCCGTACTAAAATTTCAGATATTATAGCCTTTTACTTGTTTCCGGACAACCTCTTAGAACTTTTTCAGCAAATTTCTCATTAGCCTTTACCAGCTCTAAAACTTTACGATCATCATCACCAAGCGTATACCCTTTGGCTATCGCCTCATCGATGATATTTTTCGTTTTTTCTAAAGTTTCTTCATAAAAATGATCGATTTCAGCATTTTTTTCACTGATTTCAATATCGATTTCATCGATTTTACTGTTTTGTTCAATCATGTTTTTTCTCCTATTTTTAAATTTATTTCATGTTAGCACCTTATGTAGTAGTCACACTTATCGTCAGTGATATTAGGAATGTGGAATATAGTTGTTCCCTTATTGTTAATATCATTGGCAATCATGTCTGCGAGTTGCTCTGGTGTCGTATCTTTTGTTGCTTTGACTTCTCTAAATTCTTTGGCGGTAACATTAGTTGGTGCTTTTCCATCACCATCAACACTCCACCATATTACTGTGTTAAAATTGTTACCAGTTTGGGTGTTATGAGATGTTTTAAGACCTATAAAGTCTCCTGCTTTCACTTCTTTAAATTTCAAGACATACAAGCATCTTTGCGTAAACAAAGCTTTATGCTGTATAGCATAGGTTATCACTGAATTTTTACCAGCAAACAGAACATTCGGTTTTCCTGGTGTTCTCTTGTCCGTTGCTGATTGTTTGTAAATAACGTAATCACCCCATGACTTCATTAATAAATCACTAGAATCACCATGAATGAAACTAGGGTAATCTCCACCACTAGAACTAATACTTGTACCATGTACTGAAGCCATTGAATACACAAACCATGGTGAAAACAAAAAGTAACTTTGTGAAGTACTAGTAGTATTATTATTGTGTTGCAAAAAAGTAGCGCTAACCGATGGTATATTTAAAGGAAAACCAATATCATAAACTCTACTACTAAAATTAACTGGATTAAAAAATCCACATAAACCGGAAGGATACGGAAATTGTTGATAATTAAGACTTACTGTCAAATAAAAAAAATTCTTTTTAACAGAGTAATTTATTTTAGTTTGCTCAGTTATTTTATCAATACCTTTATTGTATGGCACAACATTATTTGTATAATTATAAATTGAATTTAATTTAGTTATAGTTTGAAAATAACCTGGAAAATCAGAACCAGAACCCGCAAATTTTATCTCCCTTAAATTCATATTAGTCATTAGAATGCCACTACTTAAGTAATTAGTGGTAATGTCAAACGTATGACAACAAGTAGTAAGGTCTATGCTATTTGCTGCTGCAACATATTGAAAATCATAGTTAACATCTGAATTAGCATAGAATGTAGTTTCTAGCCATAGATGACCTATATCATCACCTTCGGGCTTCGGATTTACTACTCCATCTCCCTCGAATTTAACTTTAACATTATTATCCGCAATAAACTTCTTAATATACTCACTTGATATTGCATTAAACCAATTTAGTATGTCTTTGGTTTTAAGCATATCAAATGTAATTGGAGCATGATCTAGCTTGTTATATAGCCTTTTGTATTCAATGCCGAGCGGACTAATACCTGTTGAATCAAGTGTGCGACCATCGCACTTGAGCAGATTTATCTTTTCCCCGTCGACTTTTGCTCCTTTTGGGTAGGAAACTATTTCACCAATATTATCTACAAACTTAAGACCATCAATTGTAAAAACTAGCTCATTGTAACTGTTATCAATGCTATATTTATTTGCTCGAAATGAAGAAAATAATAAATTAGATTTTGCTAAATCAGAATTTTGTGTTGGGTATTTAAAATCAACTGCATGTATTGGCAATGAGGCTTCTGCACAATAAAAATTTGTCGCTTTAAAATTAAATGCTCGATTCGGTGGTAACAAAAACTTCAATGTCAAACTTTGATCATCGCCAATATCTGCAGGTATTACAAAGCCAAGCAAACTTAAACTAGTGTAATAAACCTTCGGAGTATCAGAATCAATTAAAAATTGATCAATTGACATAACTTGTGGCGGTGTTGATGATTTTGAACCAAAATCACGAATTGCCAGTAAATTAACTACTATATCATCACCACCTCTCCAAGCATAGAACTTCAGCCAAGCTCTGGCATCAGTACCCCATAACACATTAGAGCTCCTAAATGTTACAGCTTTCTGCAGAGGTGGCGTTGTCTCGCTAGGTTTTTCGCAAATAACGTTCAAATAAAAACGAGGATTGCCTTCATCGATCCTTTCAGCTTCGGTAATGTCTTTAATGAAAATCCTGTCTACATCAGTTCTATCCTGTATCGGTACTGAATCAGCATAAGATCTTAAAAACTGCCATGATAGTCCAGCAATTGGCACCTGCGAAAATTCAGGTGAAACATAACCAGATCCCTGCCCTCTATCATTAATTTGTAGACCAATATTAAATTGACCATCAATAAATAAGTTATCAGATAATATAGATGTAGCTGGATCTGCTTTGGATTGTTCTTGAAAGTACGGTAGATCATGAAAGATGAGTTCAGGAGCTGCAGCATTACCGTAATTGCACTTCAGTTCTACGGTATAACGATCTTCAGGATCATCAACGTCGACAAAGTAGTACAACTTATGAGGTAAAGCACCGTTTTCATCAAGCTGCAAAGGGTTTGGTGCCGGTACGACATTTCCCTCCTGGTTCTTGTAGTAGGCATTACGAAGAGTAGTTGGACTTCTTTTATCATAAAAATACATCCAGTACCCACCAGCTGGCATACCTTCCTTATTCTTGATAATATCTTGCAATACTATACTTAGTATTAACTTTTGTGTCATTTCTCCCTAACATCAGCAAAAGCCAGTTCCAGTATATGCCAAATTATTAATAGTTTATTAACACAGGTGCACAAAATTCTCTTTACATATCATCAACTTTCTTTATTGAAAAGTTCAGAAAAATGTTGTATAATTGTTACAGTAGTAGAACTTTGGTAAAGCATATGGCAAACTTAAGCACTAACATAGCTCTCAGTAAAGAAACTTTGCAGCACTTTGCTAAGCTAGTTGAGCTCACTAAGCAGCCAACTCAAGAATTAGCAGAAAGGCTATTTAAAGAAGCAATAGATCGTGAAATGGAAGACTTTTTACTATCTGTGGTTGCTAACGAGTATGACGTTGAAGGTGCAGAGACGGTTAGAAGTGAGGATGTAGATTGGAATACACTATTATCTTCTTAAGGAACGTTCTTAAGAAAAATCTTCCGGACCTTCCAAAAACGATAAGGTCAAGAGTTGTAGACGCAATACATGATCGGCTTACAGTCGATCCATTGAACCTTGGTAAACCATTACACCACAGCTTTAAAGGGCACAGAAGGCTAAGAGTTAGTGATTATCGCATCATATATAGCGTAAATACTGTAAAGCATGCAGTAACTATTGTTGCAGTAGGGCATAGAGACACCATTTATGAAGAGGCTTTGAAGATAATCGATACATATACTCTTCAGTAGATTCTATCTTCCTTTTTTATCAAGTTACATGAGTAAATTATACAGAAAATCTTAAAGATTTTATATATATAATTTTATACACCACTCCTTCCTGATCCATTCTCTACCTTAGGTGGCTTCGCTCAGCTCAAAGAAAGTTCATTTTTTTGGTTACCCCCCTAT
>NZ_JAPQLM010000037.1:0-2943 GCF_028981765.1 Wolbachia endosymbiont of Drosophila seguyi | reverse complement strand
CAAAAAAGCTTAGGTGCTGTTATAGAAGATATTCAAAAATGGATTAATAATGAGAATGTGTCAATTCATCAAATGAGCATCCGTGTTAAGCATAAAATAACCAAGGTAAGAGATGAGTTTTTCAAGTTTACAAGATAAAAAAATGAAGAGTAGTGAATTTTTAAAGGGTGAGGTATCATTTGAACAAAAAGCAGAAATATTACTTGAAGTGCTATCTAACATACCTAGCTTTGTAGGCGAGACTTTTGTCATTAAATGCGGTGGTACAATAATCTTAGATGAAACACTATTTAATACTTTTGTGCATAATGTTGTCTTGTTGAAGCAGCTTGGTATAAATCCGGTAATAATTCATGACGGAGAATATGAAATTAACTCAGTGTTAAAAATGCTGGATATGAACAGTAAGTTTGTGAATGGTATCAGACTTACAGACAAAGACACTATGAAAATCATTGAAATGGCACTGTGTGGTTCAGTTAATAAAAAAATTGTTCAGTATATAAATTCTGCTGGTGGTTCAGCTATTGGATTATGTGGAAAAGATGGTAACTTAATTAAAGCCGAAAAAATAACCGCTACGCTTAGAGAAGATAGATCAAATAATATCGAAAAGATATTAGACATGGGGTTCATCGGTAGACCCACTGAAATCAATCCTGATATATTATTTTTTATTGAAGAATCAGATTTTATACCAGTTATTGCACCAATTGGTCATGGAAAAGATGGGGAAACATATCATATTGATGCCGATAGCACTGCAAGCGCAATCGCAATCGCAGTTTCTGCATCTAAAATGATAATCTTGAGTGACACAGATGAAGAAATAGATAAAATTGGTGGCAGGAAGATATCTGTTAAAAATTTAAATGCATCGATTGATTGTGGGAAAATTAAAGGGGAAAAATTTATTGAAAGGCTTATGGCATACGTTAAAATGGCGGAGGAATGTGCTGGAGTTGTTCACATAGTTGATGGTAGAATATCTAACATTATGCTTGATTTATTTACTGAGAGTAATTCAAGCATATCGATTGTGAGTGATTTATAGCTATACTGCTTGCAACTACACGAATACCAAGAGGGTGTCATTCAAGTAGCTGACACTGGAATGACAACAATCTACGTCATACCGCGATTCATTCGCGGTATCTCTAGATCCCGCTAACAAGTAGCGGGATGACGGTTGTCAGGGTGTCATCCCAGCGCCCTTATGATGTCATCCCAGTGCCCAGACACTGGGATCCAGAAGACTTAATTTCAACCAAGTGGCTGCATAATAAGGACTAGATTCCAGACTGGAATGACATCATAGAGGCACTGGGATGACAAAAAAAGGAGCACTGAACTTGTCAAGGAATTTTATGGCCTAGCGTCACGCGCTGGAATGACATCATTTACATTTATCACTTTTGCAGATACAATTTACATGCTATAATTGAGTCTTCATAGATGGTAAATTGGAGTGCAAAGAAGTAAAATTACAGTAGAAATAAAAAGATTATCACACGGAGAAGACTTGTCTCTTCCATGTTATGCAACTACGCAGAGTGCTGGCATGGATCTTTATGCTGCATTGAATGATTCTGCTGTTTTAAATCCACTTGAAAGATTACTTGTTCCAACTGGAATTGTGATTGCAATACCAAACGGTTTTGAGGGGCAAATCCGCCCACGTTCTGGTCTTGCTGCAAAACATGGAATCACTGTCTTAAATTCTCCGGGCACTATAGACTCTGATTATCGAGGTGAAGTTAAAATTTGTCTAATTAATCTAAGTAATCAGCCATACGAAATAAAAAGAGGAGATAGAATCGCACAAATCCTCATTTCTCCTGTATCTCAGGTAATTTGGGATGACAGAGAAGAATTCTGCGCAGAAGAAACCGGTCGCAATGCAGGGGGCTTTGGCTCAAGCGGCAGGTAGCTTACGAAAAAGCTTGACTATGACAGTTTTTTTATTTAAGCATATTAATATTTGAGGTCGTTTATGCTAACTTTCAAAAGTCACTGTGGTCAATTCCACAAAACAAATACTGCACTTGTTGCACTTACTTCTTTGTATGTCATAGGCGCAGCAGTAGCACTTTCAGCACCATATTGGGTGTCTTCAACTTGCACGCTTGCTCCACTTGCAGCTTTTGCAGCTACACCACTTGGAATCGGTATATTAGCAATTGTTGCTGTTGCACTGGTTAGTTCAGCAATGTACGCTATCAGCAAAAACAATGAAATATCTGAGTTGAGAGCTCCGAAGATTGTTGTTAATAACGATAGAAAAAACGGTAAAGAAACAGCATTGCTAGTAACAAAAGACACATTTAAGGAAATGGCAAGGAATAACCAAGTTAAAGATGAAGAAGGTAAGGTAGAAAAGGGTAAACATTATATAGCCTTCAGCTTAGAAGGCAAGAACTACCGTATTATTGTTGATATTAATCAGCTTACCAATACGCTAGGCAATACTTTACTCTTCGAGATAGGTTCACTAAAGGAGAAAAACGATGAAGGTAAGTTCGAGGCAGTAAATGAAACAAAGTGGAATAAAACATTAGGTTTAGACAAAGATGGTGCTAAAGGGGTTAACACTTATTTAGGCTCACTTATTGTTGAACAAGTTGCTTCTCAACAACAGACAGTATAGCCAAGTGAAATAAAAGAGGTAGATTAAGTCTGCCTCTTTGTTTTTTTTGATTTTTAGTGTTACGCGCATAACTGCATGGATGTTGCGATTCTCAAGGCAACGTATCTGTTCAGATGCATGGCTAATGCTGAAACAAAAATTCCAGTGTTCCCTTTCTTGTCATCCCAGTGCTTGACACATAACTGTACAAACATTCATTTTTGAAGGTAAATTGCACAACAGATAATGTCATTCCAGTGCTCCCTTTCTTGTCATCCAAGTAGCTGACACTGGGATGGCTTTGTTGCATCACACTT
>NZ_JAPQLM010000036.1:0-3725 GCF_028981765.1 Wolbachia endosymbiont of Drosophila seguyi | reverse complement strand
CATTAAGTAATCCTTACCTTTTAATCTGCAGATTGGCGAAAGCAAATACAATAGCTTCAGTTTCATGATAGGGGAGCTGGCGGAGTTTGTCAAGCAAGTTTTTTCGTTTCTACTGAATGACAGTTGTGGCTTGGGAGGTAGTGCAAGAAGTCTATTATATTACTGAATTATTAATAATCTAGTAATAGTGCCTGCTATGTAGCTAAAATTTTCCTTTAACTTAAGCTATATGTAGCTAAAATAACTTGGGTTTACCGACGATTTGACAAACGACAAATTCGTCATCCCGCTACTTGTTAGCGGGATCTAGAGATATCGCAGCGGTATGACCCTGACTTGCATTAGCTATGTATAATAAAGGGAATCTATGACAAAAGAATCATTGGTAAAAACTGATATAGTGAAAGTTGAAGACAAAAAGGCGGTAAGAAGCTTTTTTAAAATACTAGGTGGAGTGGCAGATGCTGTAAGATCGTGGATTGGTAACATCAGTCCTGATTTAAGCAACAGTCGCGATATCGATAGTTTAGTCTTGAAGATGAACGAGTGCTTAAATCCAAAGGGAGGGGAGGTTTCAGCACGTAAAAACGCTGTATCTCTTGGTAACTTGTACTTAAGCTTATCAGAGAAAGGTAAAATAAAATTTCTACAAACCCTGGCAGAAAAATTTAATCCGAATAAAGCGGAAATAGATGAGAAAATTAGAGAGTATAAGAAAAACCAAGATCCCGAGTTAAACTATAAATTTGAACAGGATTTAATAAAAATTCTTGAATCACCGCGTTCTAAAATATTGAAGCAATTTATTTCTTTACCAGAAGGCCTTAAGTTTATTGTTGATATGCGTTCTGACGTGCTTAAGCTAAAGAACCAATATAGAAGCTTGAATCCACTAGAAAGCGAATTAAAAAATATACTCTATACTTGGGTTGATGTTGATCTACTTGATCTTCGTCAAATCACCTGGGATTCACCTGCATCATTGCTAGAAAAACTTATAAAATATGAAGCTGTGCATAAAATTTCCTCTTGGGATGACTTAAAAAACAGGCTGGGTCTCTGTTTTGCTTTTTTTCATTACAAGATACCAAACGAACCTCTAATTTTTGTAGAGGTTGCATTGGTGGATAAGATTGCAGATAGTATTCAACACCTTTTAGATGAGTCAGTACCTTCAAATGATCCGAGTAATGCAAGCACTGCTATATTCTATTCAATATCAAACACTCAAGCAGGGTTATCTGGAATCAGCCTTGGTAATTTTTTGATCAAAAGGGTTGTAGAAAAGCTATCACAGGAGTTTAAAAGTATAAAAACATATGCAACTCTTTCTCCAATACCTGGCTTTACGAAATGGCTAAAAAACAATCTAAACCAAGATGTCACTTTATTGGGCAAACTAAATATAAAACAATCTAGTGCAGAAATTTTAGAAAGTGCAGAGCAATTAAAAATTAACGTTGAATGTATAAATGAAACTAAACAATGCATGCTTAAACTATGTGCATATTATTTACTAAAAGTGAATAATAGTAATGGGAATGCTTATGATCCGGTGGCGCATTTTCATTTAAGCAATGGTGCATCGATAAAACAATTAAACTGGATGGCGGATACTTCTGAAAAAGGTATTAGTCAGTCGGCTGGAATGATGGTAAATTATCTGTATGAGTTGCCTAAAATAGATAATAATCATGAAAACTATATGGTTAATAAAGTGATTTCCTGCTCGAAAAAAGTGTCGTCTATGTTGAAGGAGTAAATAGTCTCTTAATAAAGGATTGCCCTCACAACACTTAAAATGTAAAATGGTTCTACTTAAGTAAAATAGCCATAAATGAACAACATAAGAAATTTTGCAATAATAGCGCATATAGACCACGGTAAGTCAACGCTTGCTGACCGTTTAATAGAGGAATGTAACGGCCTTGAAGCAAGAGAAATGATCAATCAAATACTCGATTCAATGGATATAGAACGCGAACGTGGGATTACAATTAAGGCACAGACGGTAAAACTCAATTATACGGCAAACGACGGTAATCAATATTGCCTAAATCTCATGGACACCCCAGGTCACGTTGACTTTTCTTACGAGGTAAGCCGAAGCTTAGCCGCATGTGAAGGTTCACTTTTAGTGGTAGATAGTAGCCAGGGCGTTGAAGCACAAACCCTTGCAAATGTATATAAAGCTATTGACAACAACCATGAAATAATAGTTGTGCTCAATAAAGTTGATCTTCCTGCTGCAGATCCAGAAAAGGTAAAACTCCAGGTTGAGGAAGTAATTGGCATTGACGCAAGTGAGTCAGTTTTAATATCAGCAAAAACTGGACTTGGAATAAAAGATGTACTGGAAGCAATAGTAGCAAAACTTCCAGCTCCTCAAGGTGATGTAAATGCTCCACTGCAAGCAATTTTGGTTGATAGTTGGTATGACACTTACTTAGGAGTAGTAATTTTAGTGCGAGTTAAAAATGGAGTGCTAAAAAAAGGCATGAGAATTGTTATGATGTCTAATAATGCTACATATCAGATAGATAATATCGGTATTTTCACCCCTAAAAAAGTGATGACGGGTGAACTTTCAGCGGGTGAAGTTGGTTTTATAACTGCTTCAATGAAGGAAGTAGCAGACTGCAAGGTAGGAGACACTATCACTGAGGAAAAGAGACCTTGTAGTGAAGCACTTCCTGGATTTAAAGAAGTGCATCCTGTGGTATTTTGTAGCATTTTCCCTCACAAAACGGATGATTTTAAATATCTAAGGGAAGCTCTAGAGAAGTTACATTTAAATGATGCAAGTTTTACCTTCGAAGCTGAAACTTCAAATGCACTAGGCTATGGATTTCGTTGTGGTTTTTTGGGAATGTTGCATCTTGAAGTTATTCAAGAAAGACTCGAGAGAGAGTTTGATTTAGATCTAACAGCAACTGCACCGAGTGTTATATATAGGGTTACAACACGAAGTGGTGAAGTTTTGAATATTCATAACCCAAGTGATATGCCAGATCCAACGAAAATTGAAATTGTGGAAGAACCGTGGATTACCGCAACCATAATGGTTCCTGATCAATACTTAGGTGATATTCTATCTCTATGTGAAGAAAGGAGGGGAGAACAGGAGGATTTATCTTACATTGGTAACACAACAACAGCATTGTTAAGATATAAATTACCACTGTCTGAAGTTGTTTTTGACTTTTATGATCGATTAAAATCAATTTCCAAAGGATATGCAAGTTTGGATTGGGAAATTTCCAGCTATCTGGTAAGCCAAATAGATAAATTAAGCTTTTTAATTAATGGAGAGCTCGTAGATGCACTGGCTTGTATCGTTCACAAAAGTAGGGCAGAAAAAAGGGGGCGTGAAATATGTGCACGCTTGAAGGATTTAATACCACGTCAGCAATATAAAATCGCGATTCAAGCGGCAGTGGGCGGAAAAATTATTGCCAGAGAAACGATTAACCCATACAGAAAAGATGTAACAGCTAAACTCTATGGTGGAGATGTAACGCGAAGAATGAAACTACTTGAAAAGCAAAAGAAGGGTAAAAAAAGGTTACATTCTATAGGGAACGTAAATATTCCACAGAATGCTTTTATTCAAGCCTTGAAGATAAGTGATTGATCTTAAAAGACTTCTTGTATGGTTTTTGGCAACAACCGTTAGAAACGAAAAAACTTACTTGACAAACTCCGCCAGCCCCCTTATCATGAAA
>NZ_JAPQLM010000035.1:0-894 GCF_028981765.1 Wolbachia endosymbiont of Drosophila seguyi | reverse complement strand
ATTAGTGCTATAGTTGATATAAAGCTAACGCTAGCATACAACAATGCTATATCAATTAAAAAAAAATTATTCAGAATGATTGATATTGCTGTTATAAGTACAACTACTTGCGTTGAGAAATTATTGAACGCTAAAACCTTATTGTACACATCATTTGACTTAGACACTATGCAACACAACATTACACTCATACAGAACAACAGTGTATAGATAGCAATGCAAATCATTTAAAGACTATGTGACTTCAGTAGATTTCTAAACGGATACTTCTTCATCGCCATCTTGATCATTTATTTCATCATCTATTTCACCATCCACTTCATAATCTTGGCTTTCTTGACTTGCATCAAGATCTGTGTTATCAGAAAAATTTAATAAATTCGCTAGCTTACTTGTATTACTGCTGTAAACATTATTCATATTTCCTTTCATGTATTCCTTGCATCTACCTACCAAAAGGCTAAACAGCTCATGAGTATCCACCTGTTTTCCTGCTATTTCATGTAAGGAAACTATGGTATTTTTATGACCTTTAAACTTAGCTGCTTGAATTGGATTACTTGCCCCTGTATTTAAATCATGTGTTCCTTGACTTGCCAACAGAACCAATTTGAAACGGTTACTTACCCGTTCTATACACTTTTCTACAATAGACTCAGCCATAAGATACTACCTTAATAAGTTTTATACTATATCACAAAAAACAAGTTGTCAACTTTGTATCTATTGCGATTCAACTTCATGTTTTACTTTTTCTGCCTCAGATTTTATTTCTTGGCTTTCTGTCATCGTGATTGTTATCTCATGATCAAGTTTTTTTAGAAATCCTAACAATCGCTCTAAAGAAAAACCATCTATTTTACCATTTTTAATTTGCGATACCTTTGGCTGATC
>NZ_JAPQLM010000034.1:0-1921 GCF_028981765.1 Wolbachia endosymbiont of Drosophila seguyi | reverse complement strand
TAACTATAGTTAGCCTTTCATAAGTAGCGATGCAACAAAGCCATCCCAGTGTCAAGCACTGGGATGACAAGAAGAGGGCACTGCCCTCTTGGATGGAAGCCAGTGTTAGCTACTTTCATGACACCCTGACAACCGTCATCCCGCTACTTGTTAGCGGGATCTAGAGATACCGTGATGGTATGACGTAGGGGTTGCCGAGAACTTGTCATCCCAGTGCTTGACACTGGGATCCAGTTTTTCGTATAATTTTGTCAAAATCTATTGTGCTAGCAAGTTCACTAGCGTCACGCGCTGGTCTGTTAGACATTTACGTGTAGGGTGAAGAAATTTTGAAAAAGACATACCAAATATGAAAGGCCTATATATTAAAACTTACGGCTGTCAGATGAACGTTTATGACTCCGTTTTAATGGAAAATGTAATTAAACCTTTGGGGTTCAACGTTGTTAGTGATGCAGGGAAAGCCGATTTAGTGATACTGAATACTTGTCACATTAGAGAGAAGGCAGCAGAAAAACTTTACTCAGAGCTTGGGAAGATTCATTCGTTACGAAAAGAAATGACTATAGTGGTGGCTGGGTGTGTAGCGCAAGCAGAGGGAGAAGAAGTGTTCAGAAGGGCTCCTTTTGTTGATATTGTTGTTGGTCCGCAGAGTATCGCTACCTTACCGGAGCTGATAGTCAAAGCAAGCAGAAGTAAAGGTCATGTAATAAACACTGATTTTCCTGAAGTTGCAAAGTTTGATAAATTGCCAGATGAATGCTATGGCAATAGCCAGGGGTCTTCTGCGTTTCTTGCCATACAAGAGGGTTGTGATAAATTTTGTACGTTTTGTGTAGTGCCCTATACTCGTGGAGCTGAGTATTCACGGCCAGTGAATGAAATATTTCGTGAAGCATTGAAATTAGTTGCAAATGGGGCAAATGAGATCAATTTGCTTGGTCAGAACGTCAATGCTTACCATGGGGAGTGCGAAGGGGAAGTGTGGGATTTAGGAAAATTAATTAGTCATATTGCTAAAATTGAAAAGCTAGAGAGGATTCGTTATACAACTTCTCATCCAAGAGATATGCATGAATCTCTCTACTTGGCACATGCGGAAGAGCCAAAGCTCATGCCGTTTGTTCACCTGCCTGTGCAGTCTGGTTCGAATAAAATATTGCACGCGATGAACAGGAAACACACTGCAGAGGAGTATTTGGAAATAATAGACAGATTTCGCAAATTGAAACCTGAAATCGAATTTTCTTCTGATTTTATTGTTGGTTTTCCTGGAGAAACCGAAAAAGATTTTGAAGAAACTATGAAATTAGTAGAAAAAGTTAGATATGCTCAGGCTTATAGTTTTAAATACAGCCCAAGACCAGGCACACCGGGAGCGGAAAGAAAAGATCAAGTACCAGAAGAGGTTAAAACAGAGCGCCTTCTTCGTTTACAGAAATTAATTAGTAAGCAACAACTTGAGTTTAACCAGAGTATGGTAGGTAAAACTATACCTGTTCTATTTAGCGATAAAAAAGGTAAACACCAAAACCAAATTATTGGTAAAAGCCCATATATGCAATCAGTGTGCATTGATGATTCTGAAGATAAATACAGGGACAAAATAGTAAATGTGAAAGTGTTGGAAGCTCGGCAGAGTAGTTTGCTGGGGTGTGCATTTCACTGATTTTAAGCAGCGTTAAATATAAATCTTAAGCAAAGAGTATTGAAAAAATGCAATCATAATCTTTTTCAAAAGTTACAAAGTTTAATTGCTACCTCTGCTGAACGGGTACCTTAAACCTACAAATTTGAGCTTACCTATATCAATTTTTTGTACAAGATGAGTTAGTAACAACTTTATGTATAAAATTGAAGAAGAATAAAAATACAATAACGAGCATTAAATTAAATATTCCCACCTTTAAAAAACCCTCTT
>NZ_JAPQLM010000033.1:0-939 GCF_028981765.1 Wolbachia endosymbiont of Drosophila seguyi | reverse complement strand
TTTTGAAAAAACGTTTTATTTTACTCCAAAAACGTCTTAACTTTCTCTCTACTTTTTCTGGGTAAGGTCAATTTACCGCCGCGGCGCTAACTAGTAGCGGGATGACGGGTTACCAAATTGTAGAAGTTGCTTTAGCTATAAATTCAAGTTTTATCAATGTCTTGTGTTGTTACCCAAATAATGGTTGTGCAAGCGCTTAATTTTTTGATCAAAAAGGAACAAGTTTAGTAAAAAATAATGATATTATTAGTGGAACATAAAACAGTCCCACTGCAGTACTGATTAGAAGCAACAGAGTAGCTTTATCTGGTTGATAATTCAAAATATTAGCAAGTATTATACTGGACCCAGAAACTGGAATAATAGCCAGCAACATCAGTGCTTTATATATGCTCTCATCGTATATACCTATAACATGCTTGTCTAAAAGGACAATTCCTAAAACAAACAGTGGCCAGAATACGTACTTTGCTGTAATAGTGATCAAAGCAAGCTTCCAATCTATTTTAAAGCTTCCAATATTCGCAATGCTCACTCCAAGTAGCACCATTCCTAATGTGACAAATGTACTTCTAATATTCATCATAACATCTGTTAAAAAAGTAGGTATTTGTATATCGTATATACTTAAAAAGAAGCCCAGAACCATCGCATAAAGCGAAGGAAGTTTGAACAACTTTAATATGCATTCTTTTGCGGTATAAATACCATTTGCAGCTATGTAAAATCCTAAGCTGTTTTCAAATAGCGCCATTCCTATATAACAAACAACATATACAGATACTGAATCTTCATCAAATAAAGCCATGGCAATCGGCAGGCCAAAATAACCCATACTTGTGCTGCCCGAGCTAAATGCTAATATGTTTCTTGTGTTATCCTTAAATAAAAAAGAAGAAAGATAATACACTGATAAGGACATAGTGCTACCTATAAACC
>NZ_JAPQLM010000032.1:0-5372 GCF_028981765.1 Wolbachia endosymbiont of Drosophila seguyi | reverse complement strand
GAACGAAAATACCAAAAACATACTGTTAATAACGGAACTGCTATCAGGACGGCTGCTTCATGACTTTGCTAACTCTATGAATGGAATAACGTTTGGCGTAGAAGAGCTTGAAGTAATAGATAAGAATGATGCTGATGCGCAGAAGGAAGCGTTGTTGTTTCTTAAAGAAAGCTCCGATGATTTAATATATAAACATAAAGTTATGAAGCAGGCATATTCTTCTTCAATGGATAATTATAGCTTTGATAAGACCAAATCTAATATCGAAAATTATTTATTAAAAAAAAAGTAAAGCTTACGTGGAAAATAGACGCATACTCTGCAAAAAATAAGGAAGATTTAATTGAAAAGATAAATAAGATAATTTCTAATATGGTGCTAACTATAGCCAGTGCAGTGGCGGAAGTTGAACTAGTATCTGTTTTACTGAGTCAAACAGAAGATAAAATGCTATTAACTATAAAAATTCTAAATGAACACAAACCAATAAGCAAATCATTAGTAGACAAATTAATCAAAAAAAATGACACTAATTTAAATACAAAAGATATTAATATCTATATGACCTCTTTATTATTAGAGTACTATAACACTGAAATGCATTATACTTGCGAAAATAATTTGCTGGAAATAGGTTTAACTATAACTTGAGTTGCATATTTGGTTATTACAACTTTTTCTTCGTGTCAAGGCATTCCCCGACAAGGGGTACCAAATCTAATCTTTGTAATCACTTAAGTCTAGTACTATTTTATTAATGTAGCGCTCATTTGCATCTTTGATGATAAACTTCATACCATTTTTATATTTAATGACTTCATCTACAGAAGGCACTTTACCAGCAATCGAAAGAATCAAACCACCAAGTGTAACATAGTCTTCTTCAGGGTCACGTAATTCTATTTTTAGATCCTCTTCTATATCTTTTATAAGAGCCCTTGCTGATACTTCAAACTTATTTTGAGACAATTCAGTAATGGTATATTCTGAATTTATTTCGTTTTCACTATCAATGTTTGGTATTAGTTCCTCTATAAGATCAGTCATTGAAATTAAACCATCAGTTCCACCATATTCATCCAATACGATAGCTAAGCATGATTTAGAAGAGTTCATCCTAACAAAAAGATTAGTTGTCTTCATCGAGGGTGGAACAAATATTACGCTTTGTATAATATGTTTCAGATTAAAATTTTTATCCCTATTAAAAATAACATCTTTTACATAAAAAAAGCCTATTACGTTATCAAAGTTATTTTTATAAATTGGTATTTTAGTGTGGCAAGTGTTTTTTATCTTCTTTATTATTTCACGCTCGCTTGACTCAATGTCTACTGCGCATATCTCTGTACGTGGAGTCATTATATCCATTATACCACAATCGCGGAATTTTAATAGACCATTAAATATATTAAGGTCTGGCAGATCTTTCATTAATGCCTCAGTCGCACACTTTTTCAACACAGAAGCTTTTTTGAAAAGGAAGAGAAAAATTCTATATGCTATTTTTTCTACTAAGGTTCTTTTTTTACTCAATTTATTCCCTGTAATGGCGAAAACGTTTTCAGATTAGATTTATCAAGAAAACTGTTATTAAATGTTTAATAAGCATGTGAATAATGTCAAATTAATTTGTGAATTATTTGTTGATATAAAATACCAACAATTGATCAACAACTTTTTCAACAACATATACATAGTTGTGTAACAATGCATGATGGTAAAGTATTTTCCATAAAAGAAAATTACTAACACTCTAAACACCTTACTTATACACATAAATCATAACAGAAAATCAATAATATACGAAAGTTACTCACATATTTATCCACAAGTTGAACAACGCCAATTTTTACTGAATTTTAAGTTAGTAACAAGTTATTGATAGAACTATTATTATTACTATACTTTAATATACAAAAGAATAAATAGAATAGATTGGAAAGCGGCAAAACAACAATAGCGAAAATTATTAAGAAAAATGAGCCGGGTGGAAGAGTGCCTATCTGGCTAATGCGTCAGGCTGGCAGGTCTCTTCCTGAGTACCGCAAAGCAGTAGAAAATATGAATAATTTTATGGAGATATGCTACAACACAGATTTAGTGACAGAATTGACGTTACAGCCGGTGACAAGATTTGACATGGATGCGGCGATAATTTTTTCAGACATTTTAATAATAGCTGATGTTTTGGGTTGTGACGTGAATTTCGTACGCGGTGTAGGTCCAATAATAAAATCCGTGGAAAGTCCTAAGGAATTGAAGGGTCCACAAGAAATTGAAACTAAAACCTTACCAATTCTAAACGCTATAAAAAAAGTCAGAAGCCAATTACCAAAAGAAAAATCTCTCATAGGATTTGCTGGTGGACCATGGACAGTAGCCTCATACATCATAGAAGGTAAGAGCAGCAAAACTTTTTCCAAAGTATTAAATTTTTATCCTTCGTGTTTGAAGGAAATAATTGAACGAATAACGGAAGTAACGATTATTTATCTAATTAAACAGATAGAATTTGGAGCAGATGTTATTCAGCTATTTGACAGTAATGCTGGTGCGTTATCGGAACCATTGTTTAAAGAATATGTTATCGAACCAACAAAGAGAATTATCTTGGCAATAAAGGATAGATTTTCTGATTTTCCAATAATAGGTTTTCCAAGGTCTGCTGGAAATCTTTATAAAGATTACTGCGAACAAACAGGTGTATCTGCAGTAAGTATAGATTATAATGTTCCAATAAAATGGGCGAAAGCGAATCTAAACATCCCTCTACAAGGAAACCTTGATCCTAATCTTTTAGCCTATAATAAAACGGAAGCAATCAAAGAAGCAAAACGTATAATAGATTGCTTTAGAGATTTACCCTTCATATTTAATCTCGGACATGGAGTACTCCCTGATACTCCAGTTGAAAATATTGCTGCATTGGTAAACCTGGTAAAAAGCTACTAATACAATACACAAAATTCTAGCTTTTTTGTTGTACGGGGTTTATCATTTGGATTTAGCTTCAGTAAGATATGTCAGACCTTGCAAAAAGAATGTCCCTAATAAAACCATCACCTACGATTGCTGTAACTGATAAGGCAAATAAGTTGAAAAATGAAGGAAAAAAGATCTGTGTTTTAGCTGCAGGAGAACCGGATTTTGATACTCCAGATCATATAAAAAAAGCAGCTATTCAAGCAATAAGTGAAGGTAAGACTAAATATACTGCTGTTGATGGAACGCGTGAGCTGAAAGAAGCAATAATTAATAAGTTAAGAAAGGATAATAACCTCGAGTACACGCTTAACCAAATCTGTGTTGGTACAGGTGCTAAGCAGGTGTTATTCAATTTGTTCATGGCAACAATTAACTCTGGAGATGAAGTTATTATTCCAGCTCCTTATTGGGTTTCATATGTTGATATGGTAAGTCTTTTTGGCGGCTTGCCAGTTGTAGTAGAATGCAAACAAAATTTTAAACTGACAGCGGAATTATTGAAAAGCAGGATAACTAAAAAAACTAAATGGTTAATTCTTAACTCACCGAACAACCCTGCAGGAGCTGTGTACACATGTGATGAATTGAAAGACATAGCACAAATATTGCTTGAATATCCACATATGAATGTCGTTACAGATGATATTTATGAGCATATAATATACGACGAAAAGTTTTTTACTATCGCTCAGGTTGAGCCGAAGCTTTATGATAGAGTTTTTGTAGTCAATGGAGTATCAAAAGCCTATGCAATGACAGGCTGGAGAATAGGGTATATTGCAGGTAGAAGTGATGTGGTAAAAGCTATCTCTACGCTGCAGTCTCAAAGCACTTCTAATCCAAATTCGATAGCACAAGCAGCAGCAGCAGCAGCATTAAACGGTGATCATAGTTTTTTGAAAGAAAGAACAAGGATTTTTAAGAGTCGTAGAGATTTTATGGTGAAAGAGCTAAATTCTGCCCCGGGATTATCAGCGTCTGTTCCACAAGGTGCGTTTTATTTATTTGTCTCATGTGAAGGATTGCTCAGTAAAAGCACAAAAAGTGGTAAGATAATAAATAATGATTTAGATTTTACTGAATACTTACTGGGAGATCATTTGGTTGCTGTGGTTCCAGGAATTGCATTTGGTCTAGAAAATTTTATCAGAATTTCTTATGCAACCTCTCAGGAACAATTAGAAATTGGATGTGATAGTATTACTAAAGCGTGCCAGGAGTTAAAATGAAATAGACTATCCATAAGTTGTATATTTTGCCATACTTCGCCAAGGTTATTTTGAATGTTCTAACTTGTGTTTTTCTATGGAAGGCATTTTTATTGATTGAGCAAGTGTCTTTCTAATATTGAATTCCTCATTTTTTTCATTTTGTTGCAGTAAGTTAATGTTATTTATTTTATTTACTAAATCTTTCCCCTTTTCCAGAGTCTTTAAATCACTTTCGTTAATGTGATGTTCATTGTAAAATTCTGCAACAATTTCTTTTCGGATAAGTATTTAAAAATTCCGACACCTGATGTTTAGCAACAGCTTGAATAAATTTCTTATTAAATCTTGAATCGTTATATAGATCTTCTAAATTTTCATCGTAGTGTTTTGCTTCATTTACAGCAAGCTTTATTATCTCTTCTATACCACTTAGAAGTTTCCTATACAATTTGTCGTATCTATTGCCTAGCACGTGTGTAGCGAATGTTTGTTCAATGTATTTTGTTATGTAATTTTGCAGCGTATTATCTATCGTGCTTATATTCATCAGCCTGCTTTAATATTATATTAACTATTTTACACATAAAAAGGTTAATATTGAATTAATAGAATACTTCTGAAGTCAAATTTTACTGAAAATTATGGTATTTAAGATATAATTGTCAGCATGAAATAAAAACATAAATAAAATGGAGCTTGTAACAAAAGTGAAGCTCAAGATAAAGATGAATAAGGGTAAAATCATAAATATACTTATCATTTGTGGTGTAATTTTTTTCATATACCTTATTCATGAGCCAGTTGTAGATATGGTAGAAAAAATTATAAGTAAAATAAAAGGTCTCTTTTAAAAATAGAAAAAGTGAACTTTTTCCATCATCCAAACTTGAACCTGGAAAATTTAGTTAATGCATAAACTACTTATGTTGGCTATGAGTTCAACTGTATAAAATTCCGGTAAATTAAAATAAGTATTCATAAAAATACTGTTTTTTATAAACAGAGTATCTATAATGCTAGCTTTGGGGTAAAGTATTGCAGAGGAATTTTTTAATCTGGTTGTTGGCGTCACTGTTTTATGCATACCAATATATATTACGCGTAATTCCAAATATTATAATTCCTGAATTGGTAGTAAGGTTTAATATAGGAACAACAGAAATAGGACAATTT